>NZ_JBICZB010000044.1:0-65679 GCF_043201815.1 Kitasatospora sp. NPDC048296 | reverse complement strand
GACCAGCTACAAGGCCACCATCAGCATCGACATCCTGACGACACCAGACCCGTGACCGGAACCCGCAGGCTCTATCTACACGGCGTTGGTACTAGACCGCCCCGCGGCCCGGCCCTCACCCCCGTTCGGTGAACCACCTGACCAGGTCGTCCACCGACCACCAGGGCCGGGCCGCGAGCCGCGTCGCCGCCGTCCGCAGCAGCACCGGCAGGTGACCGCAGATCTCGGCCAGCTCGGCGACCGCGGCCGGCTCCCGGCTGATCCGCTCCACGCCCACGATCCGCGCCAGCAGCTCGTGGGCGTCGTGCGGTTCCAACGCCCCGACCGTCAGCCGGACCGCGTCGCCGGGCAGGACCCCCGGCTCCGCCCCCGTCACCACCGCCGCGCACCCGCTGGTCGCGGGCAGCAGCGGCGCGGGGTCGGGCACCCCGTCGAGCACCACCAGGACGCGCCGTCCTTCCAGTGCCGCGCGGTAGCGCTCGACCAGCTCCCCGACCGGGGCGCAGCCGGCGGGCCGCTCCCCCAGGGCTCGCAGGAAGGCCGCCAGGACCGTGCCCGGCTCTCCTCCGCTCGCGTACAACTGCCCGTCCGGGAAGGCGTCCTGGGCGGCGTGGGCGACGTGCACCGCCAGTGCCGACTTACCGCTGCCGGCCGGCCCGGACAGCCCCACCACCGGCGAGCCGCCCGCCGCCCGCAGCGCCTGCTCCGCCTGCCGGGCCAGGCCGGCCCGCCCGACCAGGTCGGGGATGTCGGACGGGAGCTGGCTCGGCCGGGGCAGCCGCCGCAGCGACACCGGGGCCTCCCCGCGCCGGATCCGGTCGGCCAACTCCACGACGGCTGCGGCCGGCTCCAGTCCCAGTTCGCGGTCCAGCCGCTCCCGCAGCGCCTCGTACGCTGCCAGCGCCTCCGCCCGGCGGCCGCAGCGGTGCAGCGCCAGCAGGTGCAGCCGGTGCACCTCCTCGTCCTGTGGGTGCCCGGCCGCCAGCGCGGCCAGCGGCTCCACCGCGTCGGCGTGCCGACCGAGGGCCACGTCCAGGTCCAGCAGCGCCTTCACCGCTGCGAAGCGCCCGGCCGCCAGCCGCTCCCGCGCCCGCTCGGCGAACGCCCCCGGTACGCCGTCCAGCGCCCGGTCGCCCGCCCAGGCGTCGAGCGCCCGCCCCAGCAACTCCCGCGCCCGCGAGGGCTCCTGGTGACGCAGCGCGACGGCCTCCGCCACCGCGGTCTCGTAGCGGAAGAGGTCCACGGCCTCCCGCGGCACCGCCAGCCGGTAGCCGCCCGCCGCCGCCACCAGCAGCTCGGGCGCGCCGAGCGCCCGCCGCAGCCGGTGCACATGGGTGCCGATCTGCCCGACCGGATCCTTCGGCCAGCGGGTGTCGTCCTCGCCCCACAGACCCTCGACCAGCCGGTCCGTGGGCACCAACTGTCCCGGGGCGAGCAGCAACGCGGCCAGCACGGCCCGCTGCTGCGGACGGCCGAGCTCGATCTCACGGCCGTCGCATCTGGCGCTCAGCGGCCCCAGCACGCGGAATTCGAGCCGCACAGCCACCTCTCGAAGCTCGGAATCCGTGCACAATCTGTAACAGAGCATAGGCCGCCGGGGTATGGGGGCGCCGCTGTCCGGACGGAAGTGGCGGGATACCGGTGCAGGACGACTTTCGGGGACGGGACATGGGTGACATGGGGGGAGCCGGGCTGCGGTTCGGACTGCTGGGCCCGCTGCGGGCCTGGTACGGGGAGCAGGAGCTGGAGCTGGGCCGGCCGCAGCAGCGGGCCGTGCTCGCCGTGCTGCTGGACACCGCCGGGCGGGCGGTGGCAGTGCCGGTACTGATCGAGGGGGTGTGGGGCGGGGCCGCGCCGGCCGATCCGCGCAAGGCCGTCCAACTGGCCGTCTCCCGGCTGCGCACCGCGTTCCGGCCGTACGCCGGGGACGACCCGGAGCGGATGCCCCTGGTCCGCGTCGGCGACGGCTACGCGCTGCGGGTACCCGCGGCCGAGGTCGACGCCGTCGCCTGGCAGGCCCTGCTGGCCGAGGCCGAGGAACTGCGCCAGGCCGACGCGCCCCCGCAGGAGGTCCGGGACGTACTGCGCCGGGCCCAGCGGCTGTGGACCGGCGAACCCCTCGCCGGGCTCCCCGGACCGCACGCCGAAGCCGTCCGCGCCCGACTCACCGAACAGCGGATATCGGCCAAGGAGACCCAGCTCGAACTGGACGCCGAACTCGGCGACCGCACCGACCTGACCGCGGAGGCCGCCGCCCTCGCCCTGGAGCACCCCGGCCGGCCCCGGCTCACCGTCGTCCTGATGCACGCCCTCTACCAGGCCGGCCGCAAGGCCGAGGCACTCGCCGTCTACGAGGACGCCCGCCCCACCCTGCCCGCCGACGACCGCGGACCGGCCCGGCTCCAGCTGCGCATCCTGCGCGAGGACGCCACCCTGCTGCCGCCCAGGGCCGAGCCCGAACCCTCCGCCGACACCTGGCAGGCCCCCGACCAACTGCCCAGCGGCCTGCCCGACTTCACCGGCCGCGCCGAGGAACTCGGCACCCTCACGGACCAGCTCGCCGGGGCCGGCGGGCGGGCCGTGGTGGTTTCCGCCCTGGACGGCATGGGCGGCGTCGGCAAGACCACCCTCGCCGTGCACCTCGCCCGGCAGGTCCGCGACCGCTTCCCCGACGGGCAGCTCTTCGCCGACCTGCGCGGCGCCGACCGCACCCCACCCGACCCGGGCGCCGTCCTGGCCGGCTTCCTGCGCGCCCTCGGCATCGCCCCCGCCGAGATCCCGCCGGACACCGGCGAGCGCAGCGCCCTCTACCGCTCGGCCCTCGCCGGACGGCGCGTCCTCGTCGTGCTCGACAACGCCGCCACCCCCGAGCACGTCGAACCGCTGCTGCCCGGCGCCGCCGGCTGCGCCGTCCTGGTCACCAGTCGGCTGCGGCTGACCGGCCTCGCCGGAGCCCACCACCTGCGCCTGGACACCCTGCCGCCCACCGAGGCCCTCGAACTGCTCACCCGGATCGTCGGCGCCGACCGGGTCACCGCCGAACCGGAAGCCGCCGACGAGGTCGTCCGGGCCTGCGGGCTGCTGCCACTGGCCGTCCGGATCGCCGCCTCCCGGCTCGCCGCCGACCCCGCGCTCACCCTCGCCGCCCTCGCCGAAGGACTGCGCCGGGAACACCGGCTGGCCGAACTCAGCGACGGCGAACGGACCGTGGAGGCCACCTTCGCCCTCTCCTACCACCGCCTCGACCCGGAACTCGCCCGCGCCTTCCGCCTGCTCTCCCTGCTCGAAGCCCCCGACCTGCCGCTGTCCTGCGCCGCCGCCCTGCTCGGCCGCACCGAGGACGAGGCCGACCGACTCCTGGAAACCCTCGTCGACCTCAACCTGCTGCACTCCGCCCGCTTCGGCCGCTACGGCTTCCACGACCTCGTCCGCGACTACGCCCGCGGCCGGCTCGCCGCCGAGGAGCCCCCCGCCGAACACACCGCCGCCGCCGACCGCCTCACCGACTTCTGCCTCGCCACCGCCCGCAACGCCGACCGGGCCGCCCGCAAGGCGGACCCGGCCGAACTCAGCCTGCTCGACGCGCCCGTGGCTGCCACCGGCCGCCCGATCACCGACGGCGCCGAAGCGGTGCGCTGGATGCGCGACCAGGCCGAGGTGCACGCCGCCGCCATCGTGCTCAACTGCGCCGACCCGGCGCTGCCGCTCGACCGAGCCGCCGAACTCGCCGACCGGATGGGCGCGGTGCTCGCCGAACGCACCCAGACCGGCGTCATCGTCGACCTCGCCGGGCGGCTCGCCCAGGAGGCCGAGGCCCGCGACGAACGCGGCCCGCTCGCCCTCGCCCGCTACCTGCGCGGCACCATGCTCTGGCACATCAACCGCTACGCCGAGTCCGAGGAGGAGATCCGCCGGGCCGTCGACCTGTGCACCGACCGGCACACCGAACGGGTACTCGCCAAGGCCCTGATCAACCTCGGCGGCAACGCCCGGATCAACGGCCGCTACGCCGAGGCCGCCGAACACGCGGGCCGCGCGGCCGAACTCTTCCACCGCCTCGGCGCCCGGCGCGCCGAGGGCAGCGCGCTCGGCGAGTTCGCGTTCAGCGCCGCCCACACCGGACGGCTCGCCGAGGCCCGGGACGCCGCCGAGCGCAGCGCCCGCCTGATGACCGACTCCGGACCGGTCTCCGCCGCGATCGGCCGCTACTACCTCGCCCGGGTCCTACGGCTGTGCGGCGACCCGGAAACCGCCCTCACCCACGCGCTCGGCGCCCGGGACGAGTTCGCCGCCCTCCAGGTCACCGTGTTCGAGGCCGCCGCCGGGGACCTCGCCGCCCGCATCCACGCCGAAGCCGGACGCTGGCTGCTCGCCGCCGACCTCGCCGAGGCCGTCCTCCCGCTCGCCCGCCGCACCAGCGCCGCCCTGGAGGCCGCCCTGCTACGCACCCTCGGCACCGCGCTCACCGGCCTCGGCCGCCCGCGCCAGGCCCGGACCCTCCTGACGGAGGCGCTGGAGCTGTACCGGCGGCTCGGACTCGACGAGGACGCGACGCAGGTCGAAGGGCTGCTGGCGGGTCTCAACTGATCGTCGGCCACCCGCGTTGACCGACCGTCTACCGCGCTCCGGCACCCTAGTTCCTTGTCCGGCCCCGGACCGCGGCACCCGCGGCCCGGGGCGACACCCCAGACGAGAGGTCCGACACCATGCCCACGCTCGTGCGGAACGGCCGGGTCCTGACGCTCGGCGCGGCGTTCGAGGAAGCGGCGTTCGAGGCAGCGGGAGGCGGGGCGGCCACCGGCGTCGACGTCCGCACCGAGATGCTGACCTCCCTCAACTTCCGACGCGTCCACGCCGGCGCCCGACTCCTGTGCCTGGACGACCGGTTGAACGCCGCGGCCCAGCGCCACGCCGACGACCTGGCCGCGCACGGCCTCGTCCAGCACGACGGCACCGACGGCAGCACGCCGTGGCGCCGGGTCCGGGCCGCCGGCTTCGCCTTCCGCTTCGCCGCCGAGATCGTCGCCCCGGCCGACAGCGTGCCGCAGGCCGTGCAGCTGTGGATGTACAGCCCCCAGCACCGCGACACCGTGCTCGACCCGCGCTTCAACCACCTCGGCGTCGGCCACGCACCCGGCCGACCCGGCACCCGGGGCCGCTACGTCCTGACGCTCGCCCAGGTCTGACGCCACGACGGGCGCCGCACCGCCACCGGGCCGGGCCCGCGCGTCGACTCCGACGCGCGGGCCCGGCCTGTTCGCCCCCACCTGCAGCGAGCCGGTGCTCAGGGCCGTTCAGAGGAAGCGCGCCCCCGGCCCCGGCGCCCGGTAGACCTCGTTCGACGGCAGGTGGGTGTGCCCGGCCGCGCACTCCAGGACGAGGGTGACCGGCTCGTCGCAGCGGTGCTCCTCGTCCGGGCCGCCGTGCCGGACCACGACCGGCGGCCCGGCCTCGTCCGCGAGGTACGTGTCGCCCCACTCCAGCAGGGCCATCAGGGTCGGCCGAAGGGCCAGTCCCTGCTCGGTGAGGCGGTACTCGTAGCGCTGGCGGTCGCCGGGCTCCTGGTACGGGACGCGGTGCATGACGCCGGTCGCGACCAGGCCGTCGAGCCGGGTGGACAGCAGGTTGCTGGCGATCCCCAGCCGCGCCCGGAACTCGCCGAAGCGGGTGGCGCCGTCGACGGCCTCGCGGACGATCAGCAGCGACCAGCGCTCGCCGACCACCGACAGGGCGCGCGCCATCGAACAGTTCGACGGGTCGATCCTCCGTTTTCCCTGCTCTGCCATGGCTCCGATGATACCGACACCTGGGTTGACAATCTCAACCCAGCGGCGGCAGGCTCGCTCCCGACCTGAGTTGAGAAAGTAAATCCAGTCAGGAGAACCGATCGTGCCCATGCTCGACGTGTACATCCCCGACGGCGCGCTCCAGCCCGACGCCGAGGCGGAACTGCTCGACCGGATCACCGGGATCCTGATCCGCCACGAGGGCTTCGACCCCACCGACCCGGCCGTCCGCTCCGTGTCCTGGGTGTTCCTGCACCGGCCCGCCGCCGTCTACGTCGGCGGCAGGCCCGCCGACGCGCCGCGCTACCGGGTCGTCCCGTCCGTCCCCGAGGGCCAGTTCGCCGAGAAGGTCCGGGCCGCCGTCGTCGCCGACGTCACCGAGGCGATCCTGGACGCCGAGGGCGGCACCTGGCCGCGCGACCCCGGCCGGGTGTGGGTGTTCCCCACCGAGATCCCCGAGGGCCACTGGGGCAGCTTCGGGAAGATCAGGCCGCTCGCGGCGATCCTCGCCCGGATCACCGGGAACGACCCCGACCGGGCCCGCGCGCTCGCGACGCAGCGGATCGCCGCCAGTCGGGCCGAGCACGCGGCCCTGCGGTAACCGGCCGACGGGGAGGCCGAGCCGTTCGAGAACGACTGATCACGACTCGGCATCCCTTGTCACGGACCCGCGCAGGACTCGTCACGACGACGTCAAGACGCCACTAAACACATCGCACCCCGCTTCCGCACTGCGCTATGAACGTCCCTCAGGAGGACCGCTGGCACAGTGGTCCGCATAGACGGGGGACGTCACATGAAGACCATCCGCAGCAATCGCCACACCCTGGCCCTGGTCGGCCTGGCCGCGGCCGGCGCGCTCACCCTGACCGCCTGCAACGACGACGCCGCGTCGTCCGACACCGCGACCACCCCGCCCGCCACCCAGGCGCCCGCCACGCCGTCGGCCGCACCCACCACCCCGGCGCCCTCCATCTCGGCGGCGGCGCCGACCGGCGCCCCGACCGCCGCGGCGCCCGGCACAGCGGCGGCGCCGGCCCCGGCCGGCGCGACCGCGGCGCCCGGGACCACGGTGAAGATCGGCGACGCCGCCACCATCCCGTTCAGCTCGGGCAGCACCAAGGGCACCGTCTCGCTCGCGGTCACCTCGATCGACAAGGGCGACCCGGCCGACCTCACCCCGCTCAAGCTGGGTGACAAGGCCGCGGGCATGGTGCCGTACTACGTCCGCTTCAAGGTCACCAACGTCGGCAGCACCGATCTGTCCTTCTCCAGCCTGACCCAGATGAAGGGCACGCTCCCGGACGGCTCGGAGGCCGCCGAGGTGATGCTGATCGGCGCCTTCGACAAGTGCCCGCACCCGTCCTTCCCGAAGGGCTTCACCAACGGCCAGTCCATCACCTCCTGTGTGCTGGCACTGGCGCCGCAGGCGACCAAGGTGGCCGGCGCCGAGTACTGGGGCGAGCCGTACACCCTGGGCAAGGGCGTCAACTGGAAGTGACCCGCCCGAAGTGATCCACCGGTGATCCGTGCGGGTCGGGGGCGTCGCCCCCGACCCGCACGCGGCTACGCGCCGTAGATCTTCAGGAAGGCGTCCACGCCCACGCCCGCGATCCGCCTGACCTCCTCCTCGGCCACCGGCAGGGCGCCCCAGAAGGAGCGCTCCGCCACACCGTGGAAGGTCAGCAGCGTGAACTGCTCGGCGGCCGGCTCCGGTTCGCCGAGCGCCAGCAGCCCGCGCCCGGCGAGCGCCGCGAAGCGCTCCGCCAGGTCCCGCTGGGAGGCCACCGGGCCGGCCTCCAGCCAGGCCTCCAGGACGTCCGCCGGGATGTTGGCGACCTCGGCGCGGATCGCCCGGCCGAGCGCCCCGTGCTCCCCCGCGGAGAGAACGGCGAGCGCCCGCTCGACCGCGAAGTCGGCCAGGTCCTGGCGCAGGTCCACCACCCGGTCCAGGTACTTCGCCATCAACTCCCGGATCGTCTCGGTGAGTTCCGCCGAATTCTGCAGCGCCACCGACAGGAAGAGGGTCTCCTTGTCGGCGAAGTGGTTGTAGACCGTGCGCTTGGACACCCCGGCCTCGGCCGCGATCGCGTCCATGCTGGCCCGGACGTACCCTTCGCGCCCGAACACCGTCGTCGCAGCCCGGGTGATCGCCTTCCGCTTCTCCGGCCGCCCCGCTCCGCCCGTGGTCGCCACGACCCGCTCCTTCTCCGCCGGCGCACCCGCCGACCGTCTCGAAAACTGCTCGGTGTAGTGTATGCAGGCCCGTTCACAAGCGGACTTGCCTCCGAACAGGCGTGCTCTATGCTGCGTACGATCTCTACACCTCTGTAGAGCAAATCCGAAAACGGGCCTGCCCCCGAGCAGCACCGGGAAACCGAGAACGGGAACCGGCCGGCCGAACACCAGCGTCCCGTACAGGCAGCGCCGCAACCGCTATCCCACAGCAACCCGGCGCGAGCGCCGGCCGTGGCGCGCCAATCACGGGAACACCGGGGGTGAGTGCGTGGCGGGGCAGCGAGGTCGGTCGTCCGACCAGGGTTCACGACGGCGGACGGCCAGCAGACCTACCGGCCCCCAGCGGCCCTTCTCCGGCGGACCGGCCCTGCCCGCGGTGGCGGCCGTCGCACTGCCCCTGGTGGGTGCGGTGATCGACGAGCTCTCCGGCCCCGGCATGGGCGTCGCCTTCGACGTGTGCGCGGTGCTCGGCATGGGCCTGGCGGCCGCGCTCAGCACCCGCAGGGGCTGGTGGTGGGTGGTCGCGGCCTCCCCGCTGGTCGTGCTGGGCGTCACGGCCGTGGTCGAGTTCGCGGCCGACAGCGAGAAGTACCAGGGCAGCAAGCTGGCCACCGGCTCTGCGAAGTGGGTGGTGAACGGCTTCCCGGTGATGGCGCAGGCCGTCGCCGCGGCCCTGTTGGTGATCGTGGTCCGGGTGGTCCAGGACCGGAGGAGGCAGCATGCCTGAGAAGCCCGAGCAGCAGGGCGGCGGCCGGGCCGCCGCCCGCAAGGCCGCCGAGCCCGCCGCCCGCCGGAACTCCCCGGCGCTGATCGCGGCCCGGGTGGTGGCCTCCACGGTCGGCTTCGCGGTGTTCGCCGCGAGCGGGGTGGTCTGGTACGAGTACACCTCCCTCACCAGCGGGATGACCACGTCCAACGCGATCGCGGAGACCAAGAAGGACGCGCCCAAGCACCTGGACAACTCGGTCAACCTGCTGCTGATCGGCCTGGACAGCCGCAAGAACATGGACGGCTCGGACCTGCCGCCGCAGTTCGTCCAGGACGAGCTGCACGCCGGCCACAGCTCCGACATCGGCGGCTACAACACCAACTCGCTGATCCTGCTGCACATACCGGCCAACGGCGGCAAGGTGCAGGCGATCTCCATCCCCCGCGACGACTACGTCATGACCTTCAACGGGGACAACTCCCAGCAGGGCATGCACAAGATCAAGGAGGCCTACGGGATCGCCAAGGAGAAGTTCGACGGCAGCCCGAAGGCCAAGGGTCTCAAGGGCGCGGACCTGGAGAAGGCCGGCCGCGACGCCGGGCGGGCCGCCACCATCCGCACCGTCCAGACCTTCGTGAACCAGCCGGTCGACCACGTGGCCGAGGTCAACCTGATGGGCTTCTACGACATCGCCAAGGCCGTCGAGCCGATCCAGGTCTGCCTGACCCACGACACCAAGGACCCGGCCATCGAGGGCCAGGGCTCCGGCGCCGACTTCAAGAAGGGCATCAACACCCTCAACGCCTCCCAGGCGCTCGCCTTCGTCCGCCAGCGCCACAACCTGGACGACGGCAAGGGCAACAGCGGCGACTTCGCCCGCACCCACCGCCAGCAGGCCTTCATCTCCTCCGTCGTGCACAAGCTCAAGCAGGACGGCATCATCAGCGACCTCGGCAAGCTCAAGGACCTGTTCGGCGTCGTCCAGAAGGACCTGGTCATCGACAACGAGTGGAACGTCCTCGACTTCGCCCAGCAGGCCCCCGCCCTGACCGGCGGCAACGTCGAGTTCAACACCCTCACCTTCGACGGCTTCGGCACCCGCAACGGCCAGGACGTGAACCTGGTCACCCCATCCAAGATCCAAAAGGTGGTCAAGCAGGTGTTCGGCTACGCCGACGCCGCCGCGCCCGCCGCCCCGGCCGACGGCGCCACCGACGCCCCCGCGCCCTCCTCCGCCCCCGCCCAGCCCGCGCCGACCCCGACGGCCACCAAGGCGGCCTCCCCGGCCACCGTGGACGTGTTCAACGCCTCCTCGGCCGCAGGGGTCTCCTCCAGCGCCGAGGCCAAGGCCCTGGTCGGGATGGGATTCAAGGAGGGCAAGGCCGGCCCCGCCGTCTCCAAGCCGAAGAACACCATGGTCACCTACGGCAAGGGCGCCAAGGACGCCGCCGACCAGATCGCCGCCCGCTACGGCGTCACCGCCACCGAGTCCGCGTCCGTCTCAGCCGACCACGTGGCGGTCACCCTGGGCACCTCCTTCACCGGAGTCGCCGCCGACAAGCCCGCCGCCCCCGCGGCCCCCGCCACCGGCGACCCGGCCGCCAACCTGCCCATGCAGGGCCCCGGCGTCGACGCCGAGTCCGACGGCGGCATCCCCTGCGTCTTCTGACCGGACCCGCACCGCACCGCACTTGAGGGAGGCCCCGCCCGGGGGCCTCCCTCAAGCCTTTTCCGGGCCGATCCCTGGCGAGATTCTCCGTACTATGTATAGTGTACTGCGTACGGGATAATTGAGCGCACGGACGAGAGGGCTCCGCCCATGCAGATCACCAGCACCGTCGTCACCCTGACCGTCGAGGACGTCACCACCTCCGCCGCCTTCCTCCAGCGGCACTTCGGCTACACCGAGCTGATGTCCGCCGACGGCTTCGTCTCGCTGGGCCACCCGGGCGGCGGGGTCAATGTCGTCTACCTGCGGCGCGGCCTGGAGGTCCTGCCCGAGGACCAGCGGCACCGGACGGCGGACGGGGTGATCCTGGCGTTCACCGTCGAGGACATCGCCGCGGAGGAGGAGCGGCTGCGCGGCGAGGGGGTCGCGATCACCCTGCCGCTGCGCGAGGAGCCGTGGGGCGAGAAGCTGTTCCAGGTCGCCGACCCGAACGGGGTCCCGGTCGAGCTGGTCGAGTGGGTGAAGGAGTAGCCACACCGAAAAGGCGCCCCCGTCCGGTGTCGGACGGGGGCGCCAACTCGTGAGCGGGGACGGTCAGTCCACCATCCAGGTGTCGTTGCCCGCCAGCAGGGTCGCCAGGTCGCCGGGCCCTCGGTGGGCCGCGGCGGTGGCCAGCTGGCTCTCCATCAGCTCGTCGTAGACCGGCCGCGCGACGCTCCGCAGCACGCCGATCGGCGTGTGGTGCAGGGTGTCCGCGTCGGCGATCCGGGAGAGCGCGAAGGCGGTGGCGGGGCTCGCCGCGTGGGCGTCGTGGACCAGCACCCGCTCCTCGTTGTCCGCCGTGACCGGGGCGGTGAACAGCTCGCCGTCCGGCCCCCGGAAGACGCCGTTGGCCGCCTCGGCACCGAAGCGGATCGGCCGGCCGTGCTCCAGCCGGATCAGCGCCTCGTCGCGCGTGCCGGGCTCCTTCAGCACCTCGAAGGCGCCGTCGTTGAAGATGTTGCAGTTCTGGTAGATCTCCACCAGCGCCGTGCCCTCGTGCTCGGCCGCCGCCCGCAGCACCGACTGCAGGTGCTGGCGGTCCGAGTCGATGGTGCGCGCCACGAAGGAGGCCTCCGCGCCGATCGCCAGCGACAGCGGGTTGAACGGCGCGTCCAGCGAGCCCATCGGGGTGGACTTGGTGATCTTGCCGAGTTCGCTGGTCGGCGAGTACTGGCCCTTGGTGAGGCCGTAGATACGGTTGTTGAACAGCAGGATCTTCAGGTTGACGTTCCGCCGCAGGGCGTGGATCAGGTGGTTGCCGCCGATCGACAGCGCGTCGCCGTCGCCGGTCACCACCCAGACGCTCAGGTCCCGCCGGGAGGAGGCCAGCCCGGTGGCGATCGCCGGCGCCCGGCCGTGGATCGAGTGCACCCCGTAGGTGTTCATGTAGTACGGGAAGCGCGAGGAGCAGCCGATGCCGGAGACGAACACGGTGTTCTCGCGTTTGATGCCGAGCTCCGGCATGAAGCCCTGTACCGCCGCCAGGATCGCGTAGTCCCCGCAGCCGGGGCACCAGCGCACCTCCTGGTCGGTCTTGAAGTCCCGCGCGCTCTGCGGCCCTTCGGCCTTGGGCACCAGTCGCAGCGACGGGAAGCCGTTCTCGCTCATCGGTGGTCCTCCTCGTCCAGGGTGCCGATCGCCGCCCACAGCACGTCCGCCAACTGCGCCGCCTTGAACGGCAGTCCGCGTACCTGGTTGTAGGACTCGGCGTCCACCAGGTACTTCCCCCGCAGCAGCAGCGCGAGCTGCCCGAGGTTCATCTCGGGCACGATGACCTTCTCGTAACTGCGCAGCACCGAGCCCAGGTTGACCGGGAAGGGGTTGAGGTTGCGCAGGTGCGCCTGGGCGATCTCGCCGCCGTCCGCGCGCACCCGGCGCACCGCCGCGGTGATCGGGCCGTACGTCGAGCCCCAGCCGATGACCAGCACCCGGGCGTCACCGGTCGGGTCGTCGACCTCCACCGGCTTGACGGTGATGCCGTCGACCTTGGCCTGCCGGGTGCGGACCATGAAGTCGTGGTTGGCCGGGTCGTAGGAGATGTTGCCGGTGCCGTCCTGCTTCTCGATGCCGCCGATCCGGTGCTCCAGACCGGCCGTGCCGGGCACCGCCCACGGCCGGGCGAGGGTGTGCGGGTCGCGCAGGTAGGGCCAGAAGGCGCCGTCCTCGCGGTTCGGACCGGTCGCGAACTGCGGGTCGATCTCCGGCAGTTCGTCGACGGCCGGGATCCTCCAGGGCTCGGAGCCGTTGGCCAGGTAGCCGTCCGAGAGCAGGAACACCGGGGTGCGGTAGGTCACCGCGATCCGGGCCGCCTCCAGTGCGGCGTCGAAGCACTCGGCGGGCGTGGCCGGGGCGACGATCGGCACCGGGGCCTCGCCGTTGCGGCCGAACATGGCCTGCAGCAGGTCGGCCTGCTCGGTCTTGGTCGGCAGGCCGGTGGACGGGCCGCCGCGCTGGATGTCCACGATCAGCAGCGGCAGTTCGAGCGAGACGGCCAGGCCGATGGTCTCGGACTTCAGTGCGACACCGGGCCCGGAGGTGGTGGTCACACCGAGTGCCCCGCCGAAGGCCGCGCCGAGCGCCGCGCCGATGCCGGCGATCTCGTCCTCGGCCTGGAAGGTGCGCACCCCGAAGTTCTTGTGCTTGGACAGCTCGTGCAGGATGTCCGAGGCCGGGGTGATCGGGTACGAGCCCAGGTAGAGCGGCAGGCCGGCACGCTGCGAGGCGGCCACCAGCCCGTACGACAGGGCGAGGTTGCCGGAGATGTTGCGGTAGCGCCCGGCGGGGAGCTTGGCCGGCGGCACCTCGTAGGAGACCGCGAAGGACTCGGTGGTCTCGCCGAAGTTCCAGCCCGCCCGGAAGGCGCTGATGTTGGCCTCGGCGATCTCCGGCTTCTTGGCGAACTTGCTGCGCAGGAAGGTCTCGGTGCCGTGGGTGGGCCGGTGGTACATCCAGGACAGCAGGCCCAGGGCGAACATGTTCTTCGCCCGTTCGGCGTCCTTGCGGGCCAGCCCGCTGTCCTTGAGCGCCTCCAGGGTCAGCGTGGTGAGCGGCACCTTGTGCAGGTGGAAGCCGTCCAGCGAGCCGTCGCCCAGCGGGTCGGCCGCGTAGCCGACCTTGGACAGCGCGCGCTTGGTGAACTCGTCGGTGTTGACGATGATCTCCGCGCCGCGCGGCAGGTCGGGCACGTTCGCCTTCAGGGCCGCCGGGTTCATCGCCACCAGTACGTTCGGGGCGTCGCCCGGGGTGAGGATGTCGTGGTCGGCGAAGTGCAGTTGGAAGGACGAGACGCCCGGCAGGGTGCCGGCGGGGGCCCGGATCTCGGCCGGGAAGTTCGGCAGCGTGGAGAGGTCGTTGCCGAAGGTGGCCGTCTCCGAGGTGAACCGGTCACCGGTGAGCTGCATGCCGTCACCGGAGTCGCCGGCGAAGCGGATGATCACCCGGTCGAGTCTGCGGATGGGCTTGGCGCGCTTCGCCGGCGGGCCACCCGGGCCGTGCGGACCGGCGGGCCCGTTCGCGCCAGGGTGTCCGTCACCGTCGCCGGTACGACCCTCGCCGCCGCCCGATCCGTCCACTGCCTCTGACTGATCGACCTGACTGGTCACTGCCGCGGACCTCCTCGTGGGCACACCACCGCGGGCGCGGCCCCGTGCCCCGTCCGCCTGGTGCAGCGCTCGCATCCTATGCGTGCGACCTTGAGCCCGGCCGGAACTCTGACAGGAAGTTGCACCCGCCCGCGTCCGTGCTTCACATAGCCACAACACGCGGCCGCCGGAGATCATTCCGCGCTCCGACGGCCGGTGCCGCGAGGCCCCCTCGGGCCGCGGGTCAGGAGTTCAGGTAGGTGAGCACCGCGAGCACCCGGCGGTGGTCCTCCGGGCTCTGGGCCAGGCCCAGCTTGAGGAAGATGTTGCTGACGTGCTTCTCCACCGCGCCGTCGGAGACCACCAGCTGCTTGGCCACCGCCGCGTTGGTGCGGCCCTCCGCCATCAGCCCGAGCACCTCGCGCTCGCGCGGGGTGAGATTGGCCAGAACGTCACCCTTGCGGCTGCGGCTGAGCAGCTGCTGCACCACCTCCGGGTCCAACACGGTGCCGCCCTCGGCGACCCGGACCACCGCGTCGGCGAACTCGCGCACCTCGGCGACCCGATCCTTCAGCAGGTAGCCGACGCCCCGGGTGGAGCCGGCCAGCAGCTCGGAGGCGTAACGTTCCTCCACGAACTGCGACAGCACCAGTACGTTCAGCTGCGGATAGCGGCCGCGCAGCTCCACACAGGCGCGCAGGCCCTCGTCGGTGTGGGTCGGGGGCATCCGCACGTCGGAGACCACCACGTCCGGCAGGGCGTCGGCCGCCGCCAGGTCGTGGATGGTCTTCACCAGGGCGTCGCCGTCCCCGACGCCCGCCACGACCTCCAGGCCCCGGTCGATGAGCAGCCGGGTCAGACCCTCCCGCAGCAGTACGGAGTCCTCGGCGATGACGACGCGACGCATGGTGACCTTCCGGGCAGGCGTGAGCTGACGGGAGTCAGTCTCCCCCATCCGCGCACGCCGCCGGAGGCCGAAGGACCGGATCGGCCCGGTCACATGGTGCGGATCGCCACCGCGTCGCAGAGCCCCTCCAGGGCCGCCTTCGCCGCGCAGTCCGGCAGCGGGGCGAGCAGCGCCCGGGCCTCCTCGGCGTGCCGCAGGGTCTCCCGGCGGGCGCGCTCCAGCGCGGGGTGGCGGCGCAGCAGGCGCAGCGCCTCGGCGTGCAGCCCGTCGTCGGCGAGGTCCTGGGTGAGCAGCTCGCGCAGCCGCGCGTCGTCCGGGTCGGCCGGGTCGGCCGGCATCTGCTGCAGCAGCAGGGTCGGCAGGGTGGGCACGCCCTCGCGCAGGTCGGTGCCGGGGGTCTTGCCGGACTCGTGGCCGTCGCTGGCGATGTCCAGCACGTCGTCGGCCAGCTGGAACGCGATGCCGATCCGCTCGCCGAACTCGCCCAGGGTGTCCACCTGCCAGGGCTCGGCGCCGGCCATCTGTGCTCCTATCCGGCAGGAGACGGCGATCAGCGATCCGGTCTTGCCCTCCAGCACGTCCAGGTAGTGCTGCAGCGGGTCGGCCTCCGGGCCGGGGCCGCGGGTCTCCATGATCTGGCCGGTGACCAGCCGCTCGAACGCCTCGGCCTGCATCCGCACGGCCTCCGGGCCGAGGTCGGCCAGGACCTGGGAGGCGCGGGAGAAGAGGAAGTCGCCGGTGAGGATGGCGACCGAGTTGTCCCAACGGGAGTTGGCGCTCTCGGCGCCGCGGCGCACCGGGGCCTCGTCCATGACGTCGTCGTGGTACAGCGTGGCGAGGTGGGTCAGCTCGACCACCACCGCGGCGGGCACCACGCCGGGCGCGCCCGAGTCGCCGAACTGGGCGGCCAGCAGCAGGAGCAGCGGACGGAAGCGCTTGCCACCGGCCTGCAGGAGGTGACTGGCGGTGACGGTGATGAAGGGGACGTCGCTCTTGACGGCGGCGGTGAGCGCCGCCTCCACCGCGTCCAGTCCGGCCTGGACGTCCCGGGTCAGGTCGCGGTCCTGCACGCTGAGCCCGAAGGGTTCCACGACGGTCACGAAGACCACTCCTCTGTCCCTGGTCGATCTAGCGGCCTGGTCCCTGAGTGCCGCCGCTGGCCATACAGGCAGGGTATCCGGTCGTGAGTGGATCACTGCACGGGCGTGCGGATCCTGTCATGATCGGGCCGGAAGGCCTGGTCAGAACGGCTCTCCGGGCATTGCGGCGGTGGGGGCGAATTCGTCTGGAAATAAAGGCTGGAGATCGGCCCGCGCTTCCGGACCGATCTCCAGCAAACCGACCGGTGACGGTCAGTACGCGAACAGCGAGGCCTTGGACGCGAGGTCAAGGAAGTACTGGGGCAGCAGGCCGAGAACCAGCGTCACCAGTACGCCCAGCCCGATCGCGGTCGCGGTGAAAGCGCTCGGGATCGCCACCGTCGGGCCGCCCGGCTTCGGGTCGGAGAAGAACATCAGCACGATCACCCGGATGTAGAAGAACGCGGCCACCGCCGAGCTCAGCACACCGACCACCACCAACGGCGTCGCCCCACCGGCCGCCGCCGCCTGGAACACCGCGAACTTCCCGGTGAAACCGGAGGTCAGCGGAATCCCGGCGAAGGCCAGCAGGAACAGCGCGAACACCGCCGCCACCAGCGGCGAGCGCCGCCCCAGCCCCGCCCAGCTGGACAGGTGGGTCGCCTCGCCCTTGGAGTCGCGCACCAGGGTGACCACGGCGAAGGCGCCGAGCGTCACGAAGGAGTACGCCAACAGGTAGAACAGCACCGAGGACAGTCCCTGCTTGTTGACGGCGATCACGCCGGTCAGGATGAACCCGGCGTGCGCGACGGAGGAATACGCCAACAGCCGCTTGACGTCCTGCTGAGTCACCGCCAGCACCGCGCCCACCACCATGGTGAGGATCGCCACGCCCCACAGCACCGGGCGCCAGTCCAGCCGCAGGCCCGGGAAGGCCACGTAGAACAGCCGCAGGAACGCCCCGAAGGCCGCGACCTTGGTGGCCGCCGCCATGAAGCCGGTCACCGGGGTCGGCGCGCCCTGGTAGACGTCCGGGATCCAGGCGTGGAACGGCACCGCGCCGACCTTGAACAGCAGACCGACCGCCAGCATCGCCAGGCCCGTCAGCAGCAGCGCGTCGCTCTGGGTGGTGCTCAGCTGCGCCGGGGTGGTCATCGCCTTGCCGGAGATGACGTCCGCGATGTCGCCGAGCCTCACGCTGCCGGCGTAGCCGTACAGCAGCGCGGTGCCGAACAGGAAGAAGGCCGAGGCGAAGGCGCCGAGCAGGAAGTACTTGACCGCCGCCTCCTGGGAGAGCAGCCGACGGCGGCGGGCCAGCGCGCACAGCAGGTAGAGCGGGAGGGAGAAGACCTCCAGCGCCACGAACATCGTCAGCAGGTCGTTGGCGGCGGGGAAGAGCAGCATGCCGCCGACCGCGAACATGGTCAGCGGGAAGACCTCGCTGGTGGTGAAGCCGGCCCGGATCGCGGCCCGCTCCTGCTCGCCGCCGGGGGTGGCGGCGGCCTGGGCGGCGAAGGCGTCGGCGGGCAGGCCGCCGGCCTTGGGCTCCAGCCTGCGCTCGGCGTAGGTGAGCACCGCGACCACGGCGACCAGCAGGATCACGCCCTGCAGGAACAGCGCCGGGCCGTCCAGGGCGACCGACTCCATGGCCAGCAGGTCGATCCGCGGTGAGCCGTGGCCCTGCGCGGCCAGCACCACCACGGCGACGAACGCGCCGGTCAGGGCGACCAGGGCGAGCGAGACCTGGGTCCAGTGCCGCAGCCGCCGGGGCACGAAGGCCTCGACCAGGATGCCGGCCACGGCGGCGCCGAACACCACCAGCATCGGGGAGAGTTGGCCGTACTCGATGTGCGGCGCCGGAATGCTGGGGGTGCTGCCGCCGGCGGCGGCGAGCACTGCGGTGACGCTCACTTCTGCTCACCTCCTGAGGTGGCGGCGACCGGGTGGGCCGGCGCCGGGTCGGTCTGGTGGACCTGCGAGAGCGTCGCGTTCACCGAGGGATTGACCAGGTCGGTGAGCGGCTTGGGGTAGACGCCCAGCAGGATCGTCAGCGCCACCAGCGGCGCCACCACGGCGAGTTCGCGGGCCTTGAGGTCGGGCATCGTGCGCACCCCGTCCTTCACCGGGCCGGTCATGGTGCGCTGGTACAGCAGCAGGGCGTACAGCGCGGCCAGCACGATGCCGAAGGTGGCGACGATGCCGATCGCCGGGTAGCGGGTGAAGGTGCCCACCAGCACCAGGAACTCACTGACGAACGGGGCCAGCCCCGGCAGCGACAGGGTGGCCAGACCGCCGATCAGGAAGGTACCGGCGAGCACCGGGGCGACCTTCTGCACGCCGCCGTAGTCGGCGATCAGCCGCGAGCCGCGGCGGGAGATCAGGAAGCCGGCCACCAGCATCCACGCGGCGGTGGAGATGCCGTGGTTGACCATGTAGAGGGTCGCGCCGCTCTGGCCCTGGCTGGTCAGGGCGAAGATGCCCATGATGATGAAGCCGAAGTGCGAGATCGAGGCGTAGGCGACCAGCCGCTTGATGTCCTTCTGGCCGACCGCCAGCAGCGCGCCGTAGACGATCCCGATCAGCGAGAGGACCAGGATCACCGGCGCGAAGGTCTTCGAGGCGTGCGGGAACAGCCCGAGGCAGAACCGCAGCATCGCGAAGGTGCCGACCTTGTCCACCACCGCGGTGATCAGCACGGCGGTGCCGGCGGTGGCCTCGCCCATCGCGTTCGGCAGCCAGGTGTGCAGCGGCCACAGCGGGGCCTTCACCGCGAAGGCGAAGAAGAAGCCGAGGAACAGCGCCTTCTCGGCGGTGCCGGTCAGCTGCAGCTTGCCGTCGGCGATCGCGCCGGTGAGGGTCGGCAGGTCGAAGGTGCCCAGGCCCTGGTCCTGCGCGATCACGTACAGCCCGATCACGGCGGCCAGCATCACCAGGCCGCCGAGCAGGTTGTACAGCAGGAACTTGACGGCCGCGTAGGAGCGCTGGCGCGCCGACTCGGGGCCGCCGGCCCGGTCGCCGAAGCCGCCGATCAGGAAGTACATCGGGATCAGCATGGCTTCGAAGAACACGTAGAACAGGAAGAGGTCGGTGGCGTAGAAGGAGACGATCACCATCGCCTCCACCGCCAGGATCAGGGCGAAGAAGCCCTGGGTCCGGCGGCGCCGCTCGAAGGTGCCGGGGTCGACGGTGCCGTCGGGGCCGGCCGGAGCCGGATCGGCGTCGCGCCAGGAGGCCAGCATGATGATCGGCACCAGGAAGGCCGTCAGCAGGGCCAGTACCGCGCCGATGCCGTCCACGCCGAGCGAGAAGGTGATGCCGAAGGAGCGGATCCAGCTGTACGACTCGGTCAGCTGGTAGCGGGCGCCGTGCGGGTCGAACCGGGCCGCCACCACGGCGGCCAGCGCCAGGGTGGCGGCGGAGAAGACCAGGGAGACGGCCTTGGCATTGGTGCGCCGGGCCTCGCTCGTCCCGGCCGGCAGGGCGGCGGTCACCACCGCACCGACTGCCGGGACGACGCAGGTGGCGGTCAGTAGAGCACTCACGGCCTGACCTCCCGATGTGATTCCCCGCCCCGAGCCGAAGGGCGCGCCGGTGCCGAAAGCGAGGAGCGACCAGCGACCGACGAAGGAGGGAGTGCCGGAGCGAAGAGCGTCGGCGCCGGGTCCGAGCGCCCGGAGGCGAGCGGGCGAGTCACTGTCATCACACGGACCTCATCAGGAGAGTCGAGGCGACCAGCACCAGCGTGCCGCCGAACATGGAGAGCGCGTACGAGCGGACGAAGCCGTTCTGGACCCGCCGCATCCGACTGGACAGGCCCCCGATGACGGCGGCCAGGCCGTTGACGAAGCCGTCCAGGCCGCGGCTGTCGAAGTAGACCAGCGTCGCGGTCAGCGCCGAGCCCGGCCGCACCAGCACGGCGTGGTTGAAGTCGTCCTGCAGCAGGTCGCGGCGGGCGGCCCGGGTGAGCGGGGAGCCGACCGGCGGGACCACCGGGACGGGCGAACGCCCGTACATCAGGTACGACAGGCCGACGCCGGCCAGCATGCAGGCCGTGGTCAGCCCGGTGACGGTCAGGGAGCTGAGCGGCGAGTTGCCCTCGCTGTGTCCGGTGACCGGCTCCAGCCACTTCAGGAAGGAGTTGTTGAAGGCGAACAGCCCGCCCGCGAACACCGAGCCGACGGCCAGCAGGATCATCGGGACGGTCATGGTCCTCGGCGACTCGTGCGGGTGCGGGAGGTTGCCCTTCTCGTCCGGCTGCCAGCGCTTCTCACCGAAGAAGGTCAGCAGCATCACCCGGGTCATGTAGAACGCGGTGACGGCCGCGCCGACCAGCGCGCACAGGCCGAGGATCCAGCCCTCGGTGCCGCCCTTGGCGAAGGCGGCCTCGATGATCTTGTCCTTGGAGAAGAAGCCGGACAGGCCCGGGAAGCCGATGATCGCCAGGTAGCCGAGGCCGAAGGTGACGAAGGTGACCTTCATGTGCCTCCACAGGCCGCCGTAGCGACGCATGTCCACCTCGTCGTTCATGCCGTGCATGACCGACCCGGCGCCGAGGAACAGCCCGGCCTTGAAGAAGCCGTGGGTCACCAGGTGCATGATCGCGAAGGCGTAGCCGATCGGGCCCAGCCCGGCCGCCAGCACCATGTAGCCGATCTGCGACATGGTTGAGCCGGCCAGCGCCTTCTTGATGTCGTCCTTGGCGCAACCGACGATCGCACCGAACAGCAGCGTGACCGCGCCGACCACCACCACGGCGGTCTGGGCGTCCGGCGCCAGGTTGAAGATCACCGAGGAGCGGGTGATCAGGTAGACGCCCGCGGTCACCATGGTGGCCGCGTGGATCAGGGCCGAGACCGGGGTCGGGCCCTCCATCGCGTCCCCGAGCCAGGACTGCAGCGGCACCTGGGCCGACTTGCCGCAGGCCGCCAGCAGCAGCATCAGGCCGATCGCGGTCAGCTTGCCCTCGCTCGCCCGGGACGCCCCGCCGAAGACCGGGTCGAAGGCGAAGGAGCCGAACTCGGCGAACATCAGCATGATCGCGATGGACAGGCCCATGTCGCCGACCCGGTTGACGATGAAGGCCTTCTTCGCCGCCGTCGCCGCGCTCGGCTTGTGCTGCCAGAAGCCGATCAGCAGGTACGAGGCCAGGCCCACGCCCTCCCAGCCGAAGTACAGCAGCAGGTAGTTGTCGGCCACCACCAGCAGCAGCATGGCCGCCAGGAACAGGTTCAGGTACGCGAAGAAGCGGCGCCGGCGCTCGTCGTGCGCCATGTAGCCCACCGAGTACAGGTGGATCAGGGTGCCGACACCGGTGATCAGCAGGACGAAGGTCATCGACAGCTGGTCGAGCCGGAACGAGATGTCGGCCTGGAAGCCGTTCACCGGGATCCAGCTGAACAGGTGCCTGGTCACCGCCCGGTGCTCGGCGTCGCGGCCGAGCATGTCCGAGAACAGCGCCAGGCCGAAGCCGAACGAGAGCGCGGCGAGCGCGGTGGCCAGCCAGTGGCCGAACCGGTCGAGCGCCCGGCCGCCGAGCAGCAGCAGGGCGGAGCCGGCCAGCGGAGCCGCCACGAGCAGCGGAATGAGAGAGTTCACCGAAGGTCCTCCGCCTACAGCTTCATCAGGTTGCTGTCGTCGACCGAAGCGGAGTGCCTGGTCCGGAAGATGGAGACGATGATGGCGAGGCCGACCACGACCTCGGCCGCCGCGACCACCATCGTGAAGAACGCGATGACCTGGCCGTCCAGGGTCCCGTGCAGCCGGGAGAAGGTCACCAGCGCGAGGTTCGAGGCGTTCAGCATCAGCTCGACGCACATGAACAGCACGATCGCGTTGCGCCGGATCAGCACCCCGGAGGCGCCGATGGTGAACAACAGGGCCGACAGGTACAGGTAGTTGACCGGGTTCACCGCTCGCCCTCCTCGTCCGCCCCGTTCGCGTTGTTGGCACCCGCCGGCTCCAGCGACTTGCGCGGCGGGGCCACCGCCGGCCGCTCCGAGGAGGGCCGGCCCAGCCAGTCCGCCGTGGTGTTCTCCAGCTCCGCCATCCGCTGCAGCATCGCCTGGCTGACGTCCCGGACCTGGCCGCGCTCGCGCAGCGTCGCCATCACCGAGTCCTCGGCGACGGTGCCGTCCGGCAGCAGCGCCGGGACGTCCACCGCGTTGTGCCGGGCGTACACGCCCGGGGCCGGCATCGGCGGCACCTGGATGTTGTCCCTGACCCGCTGCTCCGCCAGCTCGCGCTGGGTCTTCGGGGCCTTCACGTGCTCCCGGTGGGTCAGCACCATCGCGCCGACCGCCGCAGTGATCAGCAGCGCGCCGGTGACCTCGAAGGCCCAGACGTAGCGGGTGAAGATCAGCCGGGCCAGGCCCGGCACGTTGCCCTCGGCGTTCGCCTCGGCCAGCCCGGTGAAGTGGTTCAGCTTCGCGTTGGCGATCCCGGCGATCAGCAGCACGCCGAAGCCCAGCCCGCACAGCACCGCGGCGAACCGCTGGCCCTTCAGCTGCTCCTTCAGCGAGTCCTCGCTGGTGACGCCGACCAGCATCACCACGAACAGGAACAGCATCATGATCGCGCCGGTGTAGACCACGATCTGCACCACGCCCAGGAACACCGCGCCCTGGGCCATGTAACAGAGCGCCAGCGCCATCATGGTGGCCGCCAGGCAGAGCGCGCTGTGCACGGCCTTGCGCATCAGCAGCATGCCGAGCGCGCCGCCGACCGCGATCACCGCGAGCACCCAGAACTGGACGGCCTCACCCGTGGAGGTCGTCCCGGTCGCGGCCGCGAGATGTGCGATCACTGCTGCACCTCCTTGTCCCGGTCGGTGCGCTCCTGCTGGACCGTCCCGGGCGCCGCCGCGGTGATCTCGCCCCGGTAGTACGCGCCCTCGTCGGCGCCCGGGAAGATCGCGTGCGGGGTGTCGACCATGCCCTCGGACAGGCCGACCAGCAGCTGCTCCTTGGTGAAGATCAGGTCCCGGCGGGAGGAGTCGGCGAGCTCGTACTCGTTGGTCATGGTCAGCGCCCGGGTCGGGCAGGCCTCGATGCACAGCCCGCACAGGATGCAGCGGGCGTAGTTGATCTGGTACACCGCGCCGTAGCGCTCACCGGGCGAGTAGCGCTCCTCGTCCCGGTTGTCCGCGCCCTCCACGTAGATCGCGTCGGCCGGGCAGGCCCACGCGCACAGCTCGCAGCCGACGCACTTCTCCAGGCCGTCCGGGTGCCGGTTCAGCTGGTGGCGACCGTGGAAGCGCGGAGCGGTGGGCTTCTTCTGCTCCGGGTACTGCTCGGTGAGCCGCTTCTTGAACATGGCCTTGAAGGTCACGCCGAAGCCTGCGGCCGGGCCGAGGATCGACGGCCGGTCGGCCCGCTCGTCCCTGCCCGTCTGGTCGGACGACATCTCGGATCAGCTCCCTTCGGAATGGTCGGCCCCGTTGAGGGCGTCCTGCAGTTGCTTCGGGGCTCGGCTGCGCCGACGCGGCACCGGCGGGAGCTCCTGGCCGGGCAGCGGCGGCACCGGGTACCCGCCCGCCATCGGGTCGAACTCGCCCTTGGGGTACGGCCCGTCCTCAGCCGTCGCGGCTTCCTCGGGCTGCTTCTTCAGGTAGTCCCGCAGCAGCGCCAGCAGCAGGATCACGCCGACCGGCGCGCCCACGTAGAGCAGCACCTCGGCGAAGCCGTAGCCCTCGTTGCGCAGCGCCCGCACGCTCGCGATCAGCACCAGCCACACCAGCGAGACCGGGATCAGCACCTTCCAGCCCAGCTTCATGAACTGGTCGTAGCGGAACCGGGGCAGCGTGCCGCGCAGCCAGATGAAGAAGAACAGCAGCAGCTGGATCTTCAGCGTGATCCACAGCATCGGCCACCAGCCGTGGTTGGCGCCCTCCCAGAAGGTCGACACCGGCCAGGGGGCCCGCCAGCCGCCCAGGAACAGGGTCGAGGCCACCGCCGAGACGGTCACCATGTTGACGTACTCGGCCAGCATGAACATCGCGAACTTCAGCGAGGAGTACTCGGTGTTGAAGCCGCCGACCAGCTCGCCCTCGGCCTCCGGGAGGTCGAACGGCGCCCGGTTGGTCTCACCGACCATCGAGATGATGTAGACGATGAACGACACCGGCAGCAGCGCCGCGAACCAGGTCGGCTGCTGGTGCGCCACGATCTCCGAGGTCGACATCGAGCCCGAGTAGATGAACACCGCCGCGAAGGACAGGCCCATCGCGATCTCGTAGCTGATCATCTGCGCGGAGGAGCGCAGCCCGCCCAGCAGCGGGTAGGTCGAGCCGGAGGACCAACCGGCGAGCACGATCCCGTAGATGCCCACCGAGGCCGTCGCCAGGATGTACAGCAGCGCCACCGGGAGGTCGGTCAGCTGCAGCGGCGTCCGGGTGCCGAAGATCGACACCTCGTTGCCGGCCGGACCGAACGGGATCACCGCGAAGGCCATGAAGGCGGGGATGGCGCAGACGATCGGGGCCAGGATGTAGACCACCTTGTCCGAGCCCTTGACCACCAGGTCTTCCTTCAGCGCCAGCTTCACACCGTCCGCCAGCGACTGCAGCATGCCCCACGGGCCGTGCCGGTTCGGCCCGATGCGCAGCTGCATCCAGGCCACCACCTTGCGCTCCCAGACGATCGCGATCAGCACCGTCAGGACCAGGAACGCGAAGCAGAACACCGCCTTCAGCAGCACCAGCCACCACGGGTCCTGCCCGAAGAAGTGGAGCGTCTCGTACGGCTGCGGAGTCATCGGCCATCCCCTTCGCGGCCGGCCCCGGCCTCGTCCTCGACGGCGACCGGCTCCAGCGTGGCCGCGGCGATCGTGACCAGGTGGCCGACGGTGGTGCCGAGCGTGCGGTGGGCGCCGCCCGGCGTGGAGTTGAGCGGGATCCAGACCGTACGGTCCGGGATCGAGTCGGTGACCTCCAGTGGCAGGATCAGCGAGCCGGCCGGGCCGGTCAGCCGCAGCGCGGCCGCCGCCTCGGCGTCGATCTCCTTCGCGGTGGCGGCCGAGATCCGGGCCACCGCCCGGTGCCGGGTGCCCGCCAGGTGCGGATCGCCCTGCTGCAGCACGCCGTTGTCCAGCAGCTGGCGCCAACCCGCCAGCACCGCCTGGCCGGTGGCCGGGCGGGGCAGCACGCCCGGGTGCGCCGCCGGGTCGGCCGCGCGGTCGCCCTGCCAGGGCTCGAAGCGGTCCAGTTCCAGCCGGGCCGCCCGGACGTCCGTCAGGCCCAGCCGGTGGCTGAGCGCGTCGGCCAGCATGGTCAACACCCGCAGGTCGGGCTGGAGGTGACGGCCCATCTGCTGGTCCGGCTTGAGCGCGGCCTCGAACATCCGCACCCGGCCCTCCCAGTCCAGGAAGGTGCCCGCCTTCTCGGCCACCGCCGCCACCGGCAGCACCACGTCCGCCCGGGCCGTCACCGCGGAGGGCCGCAGCTCCAGCGACACCACGAACGGCACCGCGGCCAGGGCCTCGTCGGCCAGCGCCGGGTCCGGCAGGTCGTCCGGGTCGACCCCGCCGACCAGCAGCGCGTCCAGGTCGCCCTGGGCGGCCGCGGTCAGGATCTGGTCGGTGTCCCGGCCCGGCTGCGAGGGCAGCTCGGCCACCCCCCACACCTCGGCCGCCTCCGCCCGGGCCGCCGGATCGGCCACCGGGCGGCCGCCGGGCAGCAGGCCCGGCAGCGCACCGGCCTCCACCGCACCGCGCTCCCCCGCCCGGCGCGGCACCCAGGCCAGCTCGGCGCCGGTCGCGTGCGCCAGCCGCAGCAGCGCCGTCAGCGCGCCCGGGGCCGCGGCCAGCCGCTCGCCCGCCAGGATCACCGCGCCCGGCCGGCGCAGCAGTTCGGCCGCCTGCCCGGCCTCGTCGTTCAGCGGCTCGTCCGCCGCCAGCGCCGCGAACCACTCCGACTCGGTGCCGGGGGCGGCCGGCAGCAGCGCGCCGCGCAGCTTGGCCAGGCCCCGGGAGGCGAAGGCCGCCACCGAGTACACCTTCAGCCCGTGGCCGCGGGAGGCCTTGCGCAGCCGCAGGAAGACGATCGGCGACTCCTCCTCCGGTTCGAGGCCGGCCAGCAGCACCGCCGGGGCCTGTTCCAGCCGCTCGTACGTCACCCCGCCGCCGGCCACGTCCACCCCGCGCCCGGCGACCGCCGCGGCCAGGAAGTCCGCCTCCTCACCGGTGTGCGGGCGGGCCCGGAAGTCCACGTCGTTGGTGCCGAGCACCACCCGGGCGAACTTGGCGTAGGCGTACGCGTCCTCGACCGTCACCCGGCCGCCGGCCAGCACTCCGGTACGGGCCCCGCGCAGCCCCTCGGCCGCCCGGGCCAGCGCCTCCGGCCAGGAGACGGGGACCAGTTCGCCGTCCTGCCGCACCAGCGGGGTGGTCAGCCGGTCCCGCAGCTGGGCGTAGCGGAAGGCGAACCGGCCCTTGTCGCAGTTCCACTCCTCGTTCACCGCCGGGTCCTCGCCCGCCAGCCGGCGCAGCACCTTGCCGCGCCGGTGGTCGGTGCGCTGGGCGCAGCCCGCCGAGCAGTGCTCGCACACGCTCGGCGAGGAGACCAGGTCGAAGGGGCGCGAGCGGAACCGGTAGGCCGCCGAGGTCAGCGCGCCCACCGGGCAGATCTGGATGGTGTTCCCGGAGAAGTACGACTCGAAGTCGTCCCCCTCGCCGGTGCCGACCTGCTGCAGCGCGCCGCGCTCGACCAGGTCGATGAACGGGTCGCCGGCGATCTGCTGGGAGAAGCGGGTGCAGCGCGCGCACAGCACGCAGCGCTCCCGGTCCAGCAGCACCTGGCTGCTGATCGGCACCGGCTTCTCGTAGGTGCGCTTCATGCCCTCGAAGCGGGAGTCCGCGCCGCCGGCGGACATCGCCTGGTTCTGCAGCGGGCACTCGCCGCCCTTGTCGCAGATCGGGCAGTCCAGCGGGTGGTTGATCAGCAGCAGCTCCATCACGCCGCGCTGGGCCTTCTCGGCCACCGGCGAGCTGAGCTGGGTGCGCACCACCATGCCCTCGGCAACCGGGATGGTGCAGGAGGCGACCGGCTTGCGCTGGCCCTCGATCTCGACGATGCACTGCCGGCAGGCACCGGCCGGGTCGAGCAGCGGGTGGTCGCAGAAGCGCGGGATCTGGGTGCCGATGGTCTCGGCGGCCCGGATCACCAGGGTGCCCTTGGGGACCCGCACTTCGACGCCGTCGATGGTGAGCGTGACCAGTTCGACCGCCGTGTCGGAGGCGGTTGGCTCTGTGATCGTCACGCGTGCACCTCCCTTTCGGTGGCGGACTGGTGGCCGGGGCGGGGGCCGACGGCCCAGACGGTGGAGGCGGCCGGGTCGAACGGGCAGCGGCGCTCGGCGAGGTGCTGCTCGTACTCGGCCCGGAAGTGCTGGAGCGAGGAGACGATCGGGCTGGCCGCGCCGTCGCCCAGCGCGCAGAAGGACTTGCCGTTGATGTTGTCGGCGATGTCGAGGAGCTTCTCCAGGTCCCCCTCGACGCCCTCGCCCGCCTCGATCCGGTCGAGCAGCTGGACCAGCCAGTAGGTGCCCTCGCGGCAGGGGGTGCACTTGCCGCAGGACTCGTGGGCGTAGAACTCGGTCCAGCGGGTGACCGCCCGCACCACGCAGGTGGTCTCGTCGAAGACCTGCAGCGCCTTGGTGCCGAGCATCGAGCCGGCCGCGCCGACTCCCTCGTAGTCCAGCGGGACGTCGAGGTGCTCGTCGGTGAACATCGGGGTGGAGGAGCCGCCCGGGGTCCAGAACTTCAGCCGGTGCCCGGGGCGGATGCCGCCGCTGAGGTCCAGCAGCTGGCGCAGGGTGACGCCGAGCGGGGCCTCGTACTGGCCGGGGTTGGTGACGTGGCCGGAGAGCGAGTAGAGCGTGAAGCCGGGGGACTTCTCGGTGCCCAGGCTCTTGAACCACTCCTTGCCCCGGGTCAGGATCGGCGGCACCGAGGCGATCGACTCGACGTTGTTGACCACCGTCGGGCAGGCGTACAGGCCGGCGATCGCCGGGAACGGCGGCCGCAGCCTCGGCTGGCCGCGCCGGCCCTCCAGCGAGTCCAGCAGCGCCGTCTCCTCGCCGCAGATGTACGCGCCGGCGCCGGCGTGCACGGTGATGTCGAGGTCCACGCCGGAGCCGAGGATGTTCCGGCCCAGCAGCCCGGCCTGGTACGCCTCGGCGACGGCCGCGTGCAGCCGGCGCAGCACCGGGACGACCTCGCCGCGCAGGTAGATGAACGCGTGGTCGCAGCGGATCGCGTAGGAGGCGATGACCATGCCCTCGATCAGCGCGTGCGGGTTGGCGAACATCAGCGGGATGTCCTTACAGGTGCCCGGTTCGGACTCGTCCGCGTTGACCACCAGGTAGTGCGGCTTGCCGTCGTTCTGCGGGATGAACTGCCACTTCATCCCGGTGGGGAAGCCGGCGCCGCCGCGGCCGCGCAGGCCGGCGTCCTTGACCAGGGCGATCACGTCGTCCGGGGGCATCGCCAGGGCCGCCTTGAGGCCCTCGTAGCCCTGGTGGCGGCGGTAGGTGGCGAGCGTCCAGGGGCGGCTGTCGTCCCAGGAGTCGGACAGGACGGGGGTGAGCAGTTTCTCGGCCGGCTCGGCGGAGGTCATCACGCTTCGGTCCCTTCCTGGCCGGGCTCCTCGTGGCGCGGGGAGACCACCTTGGTGCCGCCGGTTCCGGGCAGGGCCTCGCCCCTGGACAGGCGCAGCCCGGCCAGTGAGGGGGCGCCGCCGGCGCCGGACTCGTCGTTGGCGCCGGGGCGCTCGTCGGGGAAGCCGGCCAGGATCCGGGCGGTCTCCTTGAAGCCGCACAGCCGGGCGCCGCGGGTGGGCCGCACCTCCCGGCCGGCCCGCAGGTCGTCGACCAGCTGCTTGGCGCTCTCCGGGGTCTGGTTGTCGAAGAACTCCCAGTTGACCATCACCACGGGGGCGTAGTCGCAGGCCGCGTTGCACTCGATGTGCTCGATCGAGACCTCGCCGTCCTCGGTGGTCTCGTTGTTGCGGATGCCCAGGTGCTGCTGGAGCTCGGCGAAGATCTGGTCGCCGCCGAGCACCGCGCACAGGGTGTTGGTGCAGACCCCGACGTGGTACGTCCCGGCCGGGCGCCGCCGGTACATGGTGTAGAAGGTCGCGACGGCGGTGACCTCGGCGGTGGTGAGGTCCAGCTGCTCGGCGCAGAAGCGGATCCCGGTCGGGCTGACGAAGCCCTCCTCGGCCTGGACCAGGTGCAGCAGCGGCAGCAGCGCCGAGCGGGCCTGCGGGTAGCGGCCGATCAGCTCGGCGGCGTCGGCGGCCAGTCGGGTGCGCACCTCCTCGGGGTACGGCGGGGCCGGCAGCGCCGGCAGTCCGAGTTCGACGTTGGTCACCGGTCCACGCCTCCCATCACCGGGTCGATCCCGGCCACCGCGACGATCACGTCGGCCACCTGGCCGCCCTCGCACATCGCCGCCATCGTCTGCAGATTGGTGAACGACGGATCCCGGAAGTGGACCCGGTACGGACGCGTCCCGCCGTCGCTGACCACGTGCACGCCCAGCTCGCCCTTGGGCGACTCGACCGCCGCGTACGCCTGGCCGACCGGGACCCGGAAGCCCTCGGTGACCAGCTTGAAGTGGTGGATCAGGGCCTCCATCGAGGTGCCCATGATCTTGCGGATGTGGTCGAGCGAGTTGCCCATCCCGTCGGGGCCCAGTGCGAGTTGGGCGGGCCAGGCGATCTTCTTGTCGGCCACCATGACCGGGCCCGGGCGCAGCCGGTCCAGGCACTGCTCGACGATCCGCAGGGACTGCTTCATCTCCTCCAGGCGGATCAGGAAGCGGCCGTAGGAGTCGGCGCTGTCCGCCGTGACGACCTCGAACTCGTAGTTCTCGTAGCCGCAGTAGGGGTCGGTCTTGCGCAGGTCGTGCGGCAGGCCGGTGGCGCGCAGGATCGGGCCGGTGGCGCCGAGGGCCAGGCAGCCGGGCAGGTCCAGGAAGCCGACGTCGACCAGGCGGGCCTTGAACACCGGGTTGCCGGTGGCGAGTTTGTCGTACTCGTGCATCCGGGAGCGGAAGACCTTGACCGCCTCGCGGATCTGGTCGACGGCGCCGGGCGGCAGGTCCTGGGCGAGGCCGCCGGGGCGCACGTACGCGTGGTTCATGCGCAGGCCGGTGACCAGCTCGAAGACGTCCAGGATCAGTTCGCGGTCCCGGAAGCCGTAGATCATCAGGGTGGTGGAGCCGATCTCCATGCCGCCGGTGGCCAGGCAGACCAGGTGCGAGGCGATCCGGTTGAGCTCCATCATCATCACCCGGATGACGTCGGCCCGCTCCGGGATGTCGTCGGTGATGCCGAGCAGCTTCTCGACCGCCAGGCAGTAGGCGGTCTCGTTGAACAGCGGGGTCAGGTAGTCCATGCGGGTCACAAAAGTGGTGCCCTGGACCCAGCTGCGGAACTCCATGTTCTTCTCGATGCCGGTGTGGAGGTAGCCGATGCCGCAGCGGGCCTCCTTCACCGTCTCGCCGTCGATCTCCAGGATCAGCCGCAGCACGCCGTGGGTGGACGGGTGCTGGGGGCCCATGTTGACGATGATGCGTTCGTCGTCGGCCCGGCCGACCGCCTCGACCACCTCGCCCCAGTCGCCGCCGGTGACGGTGAAGACCCGGCCTTCGGTGGTCTCGCGGGCCTGCGCTTCCTCGGTCCCGCCGAGGGTCTCTCCGTGGGCCTCTTCGTAGTGCTGGGCGTTCATCAGCTGTACGACCTCCGCTGGTCGGGTGCCGGGATCTGGGCGCCCTTGTACTCGACGGGGATGCCGCCGAGCGGGTAGTCCTTGCGCTGCGGGTGGCCCAGCCAGTCGTCCGGCATCATGATCCGGGTGAGCGCCGGGTGGCCGTCGAAGACCAGGCCGAAGAAGTCGTAGGCCTCGCGCTCGTGCCAGTCGTTGGTCGGGTAGACGCTCACCACGGAGGGGATCCGGGGGTCGGCGTCCGGCGCGGTGACCTCCAGCCGGATCAGCCGGCCGTGGGTGATCGAGCGCAGGTGGTAGACCGCGTGCAGCTCGCGGCCCTTGTCGCCGGGGTAGTGCACGCCGCTGACGCCCAGGCACAGTTCGAAGCGCAGCGCCGGGTCGTCGCGCAGGATGCGGACGGTCCTCAGCAGGTGGTCGCGCTCGATGTGGAAGGTGAGTTCGCCGCGGTCGACCACGGTCTTCACGATCACCTCGGCCGGGTCGAGGTCCTGTTCCTCCAGGGCGCCCTCCAGCTCGTCGGCGACCTCGTCGAACCAGCCGCCGTACGGGCGTTCGCTCGGGCCGGGCAGCGCGACGGGGGCGGACAGGCCGCCGAAGCCGGACGTGTCGCCGCTGCCCTGGGCGCCGAACATGCCCTGGCGGCGGCCGACCACCTCGACAGGGAGTTCGCGGACCGGCTGCTCGCGGCGGGTCTCGGGTACCTGCTCGTTCATGCGCCCGCCTCGCTGCGCTCGGCGGGGGCGTTCACCCACGCGCGCCTCTTGATGATTCGCTCGCTGCGCTCGCTCATTGCAGCCGCCCCCGCATCTCGCTGATCGGGGTGGCCCTGAGGGCGAGGGCCTCGCCGAGTTCCTCGGCGCGGCGCCGGTTCACGCCCAGCGGCTCGTGCTGGATCTTGTCGTGCAGCTTCAGGATGGCGTCCATCAGCATCTCCGGGCGGGGCGGGCAGCCTGGCAGGTAGATGTCCACCGGGACGATGTGGTCGACGCCCTGGACGATCGCGTAGTTGTTGAACATCCCGCCGGAGGAGGCGCAGACGCCCATCGAGATGACCCACTTGGGGTTGGCCATCTGGTCGTACACCTGGCGCAGCACCGGAGCCATCTTCTGGCTCACCCGGCCCGCGACGATCATCAGATCGGCCTGCCGGGGGGAGCCCCGGAAGACCTCCATGCCGAACCGGGCCAGGTCGTAGCGGCCGGCGCCGGTGGTCATCATCTCGATCGCGCAGCAGGCCAGACCGAAGGTGGCCGGGAAGAGTGACGCCTTGCGCACCCAGCCGGCGGCCGTCTCCACGGTCGTGAGCAGAAAGCCGCTCGGCAGCTTCTCCTCGATTCCCATCAGATCCCTCTCAATGCCCTCAAGTCGTCTGGAAGGTCGGCCGGTTCCGGCTTGTCCGCTCGTTCACAAGCGGTCGCGCGCCGGTCGACGGGTGGGGCGACCACTCCGCGCTCAGTCCCACTCCAGGCCGCCGCGGCGCCACACGTAGGCGTACGCGACGAAGACGGTGGCGATGAACAGGAGCATCTCGACCAGCCCGAAGATCCCCAGAGCGTCGAAGGTGACCGCCCAGGGGTAGAGGAAGACGATCTCGATGTCGAAGACGATGAAGAGCATCGCCGTCAGGTAGTACTTGATCGGGAACCGACCGCCGCCCACGGGCTGCGGGGTCGGCTCGATGCCGCACTCGTACGCCTCCAACTTGGCCCGGTTGTAGCGCTTGGGGCCGGTGAGTGAGGCCATCACGACGGAGCCGACCGCGAACGCCGCCGCGATGGCACCGAGTACGAGGATCGGCGCGTAGGCATTCATAGCCCCCGCTCCCTCCGTCCAGTCGTCCTTGACTGCAGATCGGAACCGGCAGGTCACGCTGAGGTGAACCCGCGCTCCAGTTCCCGAGATCCACCTCATGTGAGGCAGTTCACAAAGCCTTGGAGTGAGCGCATCCTATGCCCGTCGGCTTGTGATCTGCGACACGCAGTTCGTCGCCATCTTTGTGATCTACGACACCATGTGAATGGTGGCGAATGTGAACATGCCCAGAGTTGTCGACACAAAGGAGTCAAACGATCACAAGCAGTCGCATTTACCTTTGAAGTGGCTGGTCAGCGGCAGGTTCCTATATCAACTATGCGTCTCGTAAGGCAAATTTCTGGGCGCCATGTTGACGTGTTATAGCGGCTCACTCGCAGGGGTGGCGGAGGCTTGAACGTCCGCTTGACCCTTCGTTCACAAGCGCGCGAGGTCGGCGTCGGGCGGGGCTCCCCGCCGGCCGCGACGACGGATCACGCCAGGGCCGGCTCCCGCCTCCACTCCCCCCGGGCTCCGCTCGTAATGCGACTCGAGTCGCATTACGATGGGCACGGCAGACCGCCATCCCGCAGCAAGCCTTGACGCGACCGGAGTCGACTTTGACCGGAGCCACCCACCCCGCGCCGGAGCCCCACACCCCCACCCCGCGCCCGGGCGGCCGTAGCGCCCGGGTCCAGGCGGAGGTGGTCGCCGCCACCCTCGCCGAGGTCACCGAGAAGGGGTACGACAACCTCACCGTCGAGGCGGTCGCCACCCGCTCCGGCGTCCACAAGGCCACCCTCTACCGGCGCTGGGGCGGGGTGGACGGCCTGGTCGCCGACGCCCTGACGGCCTCCGCCGACCGGCCCTGGCCCCTGCCCGACACCGGAGACCTCCGAGAGGACCTCCGCCGGATCACCCGGGAGGTGTTCAGCGTCTTCACCGACCCGGAGCTCGGCCCCACACCCACCGCGCTGATCTCCGCCGCCCAACGCTCCGACACCGGCGCGGCCGCCCTACGCGCCTTCTTCGCGGCCCGCCACCGCCAGGCCGCCGAAGTCGCCGAACGGGCCGCCGCCCGAGGCGAGTTGCCCGCCGGAACGGACGGCGCCGAGGTGGTCCGGGCCGCCACTGCACCGCTCTACTACCGGCTGTTCGTCTCCGGCGAGCCGCTGGACGCCGGCACCGCCGAGCGGGCCGCCGACGCCGCCGCCCTGGCCGCCCGCGCCGGACTGTTCACATCCAACCCGGCGACCCCGGAACAGAACTGACAAACCATCACAACACCGCAGCCCCGGGGCCCACGGCCGTCCCACCCCCTACCGCATCCCCACCCGGCCGTGGATGATTCCTCCATGACAATCCAGCCGTCCACCACCCCCCGGAAGGCCCGTCACGTGAAGCGCAAGCACTGGGCGCTGGTCGCCGCCGCGACCGTCCTCCCGCTCGTGGCGAGCACCGGCACCGCCATCGCGGACGCCCCGGCGACCGGCGCCGCCCCCGCCGCCGGCTGCACCTACACACCGGCCGTCCCGGCCGACAACTTCAAGGGCATCCCGGTCTTCGACGCCGAGAAGGCCGCGAAGCCCTACCGCGCGACCCTGCGGACCAACCAGGGCCCGATCACCTTCGAGGCACTGACCGACAAGGCCCCCTGCACCACCTTCTCGTTCCGCTTCCTCGCCGAGCACGACTACTTCGACCGCACCCACTGCCACCGGCTCACCACCCAGCGGATCTACGTCCTGCAGTGCGGCGACCCGACCGGCACGGGCAGCGGCGGTCCGGGCTACTCGTTCCCGGACGAGAACCTGACCGGCGCCACCTACCCGGCCGGCACCGTGGCCATGGCCAACGCCGGTCCGAACACCAACGGCAGCCAGTTCTTCTTCGTCTGGAAGGACACCAAGCTCTCCCCCGCCTACACGCCCTTCGGCCGGATCACCTCGGGCCTGGACGTCCTGCAGAAGATCGCCGCCGCCGGCGAGGACGACCAGAACAGCCCGGGCGACGGCTTCCCGAACGTCCCGGTGAACATCCGCCACGTGAAGATCAGCAAGCGCTGACAGCGGCACCGCGCGGCTCCCGTACGGTTGCGGTACCGACCGCACCGCAGGGGACCAAGGGGAGCAGCACCGCATGGACAGCCGGATCTGGGAGAGCGTCGACCACCTGGTCGCGTGGCTGGACGAGCAGAGCACCCAGTCGCCGCAGGAGGAACGCCTGCTGCGACTGCTCAAGCTCTCCGAGGAGGTCGGCGAGGTCGGCGCGGCGGTGATCGGCGCCACCGGCCAGAACCCGCGCAAGGGCGTCACCCACAGCTGGGAGGACGTCCAGCACGAGCTCTGCGACGTCGTCTTCAGCGCCCTGGTCGCCCTGCGGACACTCACCCCCGACGCGGCCCGGGTGTTCGCCGAGCGCCTCGCCTACGTGGAACAGCGTTCCGCCGCCTCCCGCTCCGTCCCGGAGGCGGCGGAGCGGGCGGCGGCCGAGGCGGCCGGGACCGCCGCGCCGGACGCGCGTTAGGCGTTGGGCGCGACCCGGGTCAGGCCGTTGATCACGCGGTCCATCGCGTCGCCGCCCTGCGGGTCGGTGAGGTTGGCGAGCAGCTTGAGGGTGAAGCGCATCAGCAGCGGCCGGGGCAGGCCGTGCTGGGCGGCCAGCTGCATCACCTTGGGGTTGCCGATGAGCTTCACGAAGGCGCGGCCCAGCGTGTAGTAGCCGCCGTACACGTCCTTGAGGATGCGCGGGTAGGCCTGCAGGGCGCGCTCGCGGCCGCCGACGGTGACCCGGGCCAGGGCCTGGGTGATGACCCCGGCGGCGATCTGGCCGGATTCCATCGCGTAGGCGATGCCCTCGCCGTTGAACGGGTTGACCATGCCGCCCGCGTCGCCGACCAGCAGCAGGCCGCGGGTGTAGTGCGGCTGCCGGTTGAAGGCCATCGGCAGGGCGGCGCCGCGGATCGGGTCGGTCATGTTCTCGGGGGTGTAGCCCCACTCCTCCGACATGCTCGCGCACCAGGCCTTGAGCACCTCGCGCCAGTCCAGCTCGCCGAACGCCGAGGAGGAGTTGAGGATGCCGAGGCCGACGTTGGAGGTGCCGTCGCCCATGCCGAACACCCAGCCGTAGCCGGGCAGCAGCTTGCGCTGTCCGTCGCGGGTGTCCCACAGCTCCAGCCAGGACTCCAGGTAGTCGTCGTCGTGGCGGGGCGAGTTGAAGTAGGTGCGGTAGGCGACGCCCATCGGGCGGTCCTCACGCCGGTGCAGGCCCATGGCCAGCGAGAGCCGGGTGGAGTTGCCGTCGGCGGCGACCACCAGCGGGGCGCGGAAGGTGACCGGCCGCTTCTCCTCGCCGAGCTTGGCGGTGACGCCGACGATCCGGCCGGTGCGGTCGTCCAGGACCGGCCCGCTGACGTTGCAGCGCTCGTAGAGCCGGGCGCCGGCCTTCTCGGCCTGACGGGCCAGCAGCTCGTCGAAGTCGGCGCGCTTGCGGACCAGGCCGTAGTCCGGGAACGAGGACAGCTCGGGCCAGTCCAGCTCCAGCCGGACGCCGCCGCCGATGATGCGCAGTCCCTTGTTGTGCAGCCAGCCGTTCTCGGTGGAGACGTCGATGCCCATGTCCACCAGCTGCTTGGTGGCGCGCGGGGTCAGGCCGTCGCCGCAGACCTTCTCGCGCGGGAAGGCGGTCTTCTCCAGCAGCAGCACGTCCAGCCCGGCCTGGGCCAGGTAGTACGCGGTGGTGGCGCCGGCCGGGCCCGCGCCGACCACGATGACGTCGGCGGTGCTCTCGACCGTGCTGTCCGGCTTCGTCAGATCGGCTGCGGTCTCGGACACGTGGACACACTCCTGGTGCTGCGGCGGGGGGACGGCGGCTTTTGTCTCCGGCAGTCTAGTTCCGCTCACACCGCCGGAGACCCCCGCGCCCTGCCGCACCCGCCGGCGCCCTACCGCGTCCGTCCCGCGCCCTGCCGCACCCGCTAGACGAGCTTGTAGCCCCGGTGCAGCGCCACGATCCCGCCGGTGAGGTTGCGCCAGGCGACCTTCGACCAGCCGCTCTGCTGCAGCTTGGCGGCCAGCGCGGGCTGGTCCGGCCAGACCCGGATGGACTCGGCGAGGTAGACGTACGCGTCCGGGTTGCTGCTGACGGCGGTCGCGACCGGCGGCAGCGCGCGCATCAGGTACTCGGTGTAGACGGTGCGGAACGGCGTCCAGGTCGGCGTGGAGAACTCGCAGATCACCACCTTGCCGCCGGGCTTGGTGACCCGGTGCATCTCGCGCAGCGCCGCCTCGGTGTCGTGGACGTTGCGCAGCGCGAAGGAGATCGTCACCGCGTCGAAGGTGTCGTCCGCGAACGGCAGCCGGGTGGCGTCGCCGGCGGTGAGCGCCAGCTCGGGGTGGCGGCGCTTGCCCTCGACGAGCATGCCGACCGAGAAGTCACACGGGACGACCTTGGCCCCGGCCTCGACGAAGGGCAGCGAGGAGGTGCCGGTGCCGGCCCCGAGGTCGAGCACGAGGTCCCCCGGTCCGGCGGCCACCGCCTCGGCCACCGCCCGGCGCCAGGCGCGGGCCTGGCCGAGGGAGAGCACGTCGTTGGTGAGGTCGTACTTGGCCGCGACGTCGTCGAACATGGCGGCGACTTCGTGCGGCTGCTTGTCCAGAGAGGCTCGGGTCACGGACCCCATTGTTCACCCTGGAACGGACGCGCCGGTCAACGGGGCACACCGGGCGCCGTCCACCGGCGTCAGTGCGACCCGCGCCGCCCGCCCGCGCGCCGTCGGCGGCGGGAGCGCTTGCCGTGGGTGATCGCGGGCATCCCGTCGGCCAGCGCCTCGGTGGCCAGCGCGAGGTTGGCGGCGAGCCGCCCCTGCCCGGCGCGGACCGCGACGGCCCGCCGGTGCCGCCGGATGCGCAGCACGCAGATCATGAAGAGCACCACGGCCACCGGCACGCTGAACCGGGCCAGCCCCACGCCGACCGGCTGCGGGTAGGTGTCGCCGCAGATCCGCACCGCGCCCGGGTCGTCGGCCGCGTGCTCCAGGCAGACCGCGTCGCCGAGCCTGGTGCCGTCGGCCAGCGGCAGCGCGGCCGCGGTGTGCGGCTGGCCGCTCACCTTGTAGCTGACGGCGCTGTACGTGCCGCCGCCGGTCGGCAGCTGGGTGACGACGCCCTCGACTCTCACCGGGTGGGCCCCGATCCGGTCGGCCTGTTCGGCCTGGCGCCAACCGAGCAGGCACATGCCGACGGCCAGCACTGCGCTGAGTACCGCGGCGAGGTACCAACCACGGCCCAACCGCGGGGTGCGCGGCGGGGGGACGGTCGCGGTTCGCATGGTTCCTGTCCTGGCTTGCCTCCGGGGCCTGGGACACGGCCCCGCCGCCCGCGGGCACGGGTGGTGGTGTGGTGAGGGTACGGAGTGAGCTGTCCGGGATCGTATCCGCTGGCGGGCCCTCAGGTCACGGCGAAGGGGGAATCACCCCCCGGGGTGGGCACCGGAGTTCGGCTGCACACGAAGGAAGTCCCGCGCACGGCAAGGAAATCCGCCCAGTGACGAGTACGTCACACCGGCCCGCGGCCTCGGCGGCCCCAGCGGCCTCAGCGCCGCCGGTACACCAACCGCCCGCCCAGCACGGTCGCCAGGGCACCACCCGGCAGCGGCCCGGACTTCCCCTCGTCGCCGACCGCGAACACCGCGAAGTCGGCCCGGCCACCGGCCGCCAGCCGCCCGTGCACGGCCCGCGCCAACGGCAGCACCGCCAGCGGGTCCAGTAGCCCCGCCCCGGGCTCCGCCGGCCCCGGCAGCACCACCAGCCCCGAACGCACCACCGCCGTCCGCACCGAGGCCCGCTCGAAGGGCCCGGCCACCGCCGTCACCCCGAAGCCGAGCATCCGCTGCAGCCCGCGCCGGGCACTCGCCCCGAACCGGGTCTCGTCGGCGCAGCCCACCAGTTCGTCCGTGAGCGGCTCGGAGCCGATCCCCTCCCGCGGATCCGGGTGGTAGTCCCGCTCCAGCGCCCGCTGCCCGTACGGGTTGCGCAGCCCGGGCGTGAGCACCGCCGGGCCCCAGTCCCGCACCCGCGCCGCCGGGTGCGCCGCCGCCAGCTCCGGGTACGGCCCGACGGCCTCGACCCGCTCGTCGCGCACCACCACCGCCCCGTCGGCGAAGGACGGGGCGGTGGGATCGGCCGGGTCGGGCAGCACGAGAGCCGCCCGGTGGAGGGTCAGCACCGGTGCGGGCTCAGTTGTCCAGGATCTTCAGCTCGGGGTGCGCGGTGCCGCCCTCGATCGCCGTGGAGGCGATGTGCGAGGCGACCCGCGGGTCGACCGGGTCGTTCGCCGGGTCGTCCAGCACCCGCAGGTGCTCGTACGTGGTCGAGCGCTGCGCCGGGACGCGGTCGGCGGCCCGGATCAGGTGGATCAGCTCGGTGAGGTTGGAGCGGTGCTTGGCCCCGGCCGCCGAGACGACGTTCTCCTCCAGCATGACCGAGCCGAGGTCGTCCGCGCCGTAGTGCAGCGACAGCTGGCCCGCCTCCTTGCCGGTGGTGAGCCAGGAGCCCTGGATGTGGGCGACGTTGTCGAGGAACAGGCGGGCGATCGCGATCATCCGCAGGTACTCGAAGACGGTGGCCTGGGTCGAGCCCTTCAGGTGGTTGTTCTGCGGCTGGTAGGTGTACGGGATGAACGCCCGGAACCCGCCGGTGCGGTCCTGCACCTCGCGGATCATCCGCAGGTGTTCGATCCGCTCGGCGTTGGTCTCGCCGGTGCCCATCAGCATGGTGGAGGTGGACTCCACGCCGAGGCCGTGGGCGATCTCCATGATCTCCAGCCAGCGCTCGCCCGACTCCTTCAGCGGGGCGATCGCCTTGCGCGGCCGCTCCGGCAGCAGCTCGGCGCCGGCGCCCGCGAAGGAGTCCAGGCCGGCCTTGTGGATCCGGGTGATCGCCTCCTCGACGCAGACGCCCGAGATCCGGGACATGTGCTCGACCTCGGAGGCGCCCAGCGAGTGGATCACCAGCTGCGGGAACTCCGCCTTGATCGCCGAGAACGCGCGCTCGTAGTACTCCACGCCGTAGTCCGGGTGGTGTCCGCCCTGGAACATGATCTGGGTGCCGCCCAGCTCGACCGTCTCGGCGCAGCGGCGCAGGATCTCGTCGAGCTCGCGGGACCAGCCCTTGTCGCTCTTCGGCGGCACGTAGAAGGCGCAGAACTTGCACGCCGTCACGCAGACGTTGGTGTAGTTGATGTTGCGCTCGATGATGTACGTCGCGATGTGCTCGGTACCGGCGTAGCGGCGGCGGCGCACCGCGTCGGCGGCGGAGCCGAGCGCGTGCAGCGGCGCCGAGCGGTACAGCTCCAGCGCCTCCTCCGGAGTGATCCGGCCACCGGCGGCGGCCCGGTCGAGCACGGCCTGCAGGTCGGTGCTGGACGCATCGAGGGTGGTCGCTGCGAGCTCGGTCACCTGGCGGCCTTCTCTCTTCTCAAGTGCTACTCGGGTACGGCCGAACCAGCCTACGCCAGGCGTTTCGGGCACCCTCAGCCCGCCGCCCCGTTCACCCTGCGCATCGTCCCGACCGGGTTGCCGGCCGCCGGGTCGGCGGAGCTGAACCTGATCGTCCCGTCGGACTGAAGGGTGAGCGTCTCCGCGTCGGCGCCGCTGGTGCAGGCGCCGGGGATCGAGGAGTGCACCAGCCGGGACTGGAACACCAGCTTGGTGGCGGAGACCGACCTGAGCGTCCAGGCGCCCTCGCAGCTGATCGAGATCAGCCCGGAGAGGGCGTTGCGGCTGCTGGTGCTCTCCTGGCCGATCGCGGCCGGGCGGACGGTGAGCGTGGTGGTGCCGCCGGGCAGGCCCTTGTCGGTGACCATGTCCCCGCTCCAGGTGCCCAGGAAGGCGGCCGGCACCGCGTTCGGCCCGCCCGTCGCGGGCGCCGGGGACGACGCGGAGGCGGACGGCGCCGTCGACGGGGACGCCGACGGGGTGTCCGTCCCGCCCGGCACGAAGACCCCCGGCGAGGCGATCGCGTCGCTCGGATCGACGGACGGAACCGGCAGCGGCCCCACGGCCGGCACCACCGGGTCGTCGCGGTGCAGCCCCTCGTACAGCCCGTACCCCACGCCCCCGAGCACCGCGGCCGTCAGCACCGCCACCGTCGCGAGCCCGGCCCGTCGCCGCCACCACGGCCTGGCGGGCGCCACGGCCGGCCCGAATCCCCCGGGCGGGTAGACGCACGGGGGGAGGGTCGGAGTCGGCACCACCTCGGCCCGGTCCTCGTCCCCGGCCGCCTCCGATGCGGCCGCGGCCGCTTCCGTCGGCTCCTCCGGCTCCTCCGGCTCGTCCTCCAGGTCCAGCAGCTGCACCGCGCTGCGCCCCACCCCCGCCGCCAGCGCCGGCGGCAGGAAGCCCCAGAGCCGGGCGGTGCCCACGCCGTCCGGGTCCAGCCGGGCGGCCAGCTGCTGCGGGGTGGGCCGGGCGGCCGGGTCCTTGGCCAGGCAGTCGAGCACGATCGCCCGCAGCGGCTCGGCCAGCCCGGCGACGTCCGGTTCCTCGTGCAGCACCCGGTAGAGCAGGACGGCCGCGCTGACCCCCTCGCCGAAGGGGTGCACGCCGGTGGCGGCGAAGGCCAGGACGGCGCCCAGCGAGAAGACGTCCCCGGCCGGTCCGACCGGCCGTCCGTTCGCCTGCTCCGGCGCCATGAAGCCCGGGGAGCCGACCACATAACCCGATCGGGTGAACCCGCTGGTCGCGTCCAGCGCCCGGGCGATCCCGAAGTCGATCAGCCGCGGCCCGTCCAGGGTCAGCAGTACGTTGGACGGTTTGACGTCGCGGTGCACCAGGGCGAGCCCGTGCACGTGGACGAGCGCCTCGGCGAGCCCGACCCCGAGCGCACGGACGGCCGGCTCGGGCAGCGGCCCGTACTCCTGGACGGCGACGGTGAGCGCGGGGCCCGCCACGTAGCCGGTGGCGACCCAGGGCTGCTCGCCCTCGGTGTCGGCGTCCAGCACGGGCGCCGTCCAGCTGCCGCCGACCCGCCGGGCGGCGGCCACCTCCTGCCGGAACCGGGCGCGGAACTCGGCGTCGTCCGCCAGCTCCGAGCGCACCACCTTGACGGCCACGGTCCGCCCGCCGGCGGTCCGACCGAGGTAGACCCGGCCCATCCCGCCCGAACCGAGCCGCCGCAGCAGCCGGTAGGCGCCCACCTGGCGCGGGTCGTCCGACCCCAGTGCCCGCATGCCCCGCACGCTCCCCTCGCACTCGCACGCACGGCCCCGGGCGGGTGCCCGGCCGCGTACGCCGCTTCCGGGGCGCCTCTCGCGGGGCCACCCGCCGGACGCGCCTCGGGAGCAGACCGTACCGGGCCGGGCCGACCCCCGGGGGGTGCGGCCCGTCTCCGGGGCTCCTCTCCGGGGCCCACCTTCGGGGCCGTCTCCGGGGCCCACCTTCGGGGCCGTCTCCGGGGGCCCGGGGAGCTACTGCCCGACCGGCAGCGCCACCGGCTCCAGCAGCTCCACCGCCACGTCCGGCGTGAAGCCGCTGTCGTGCGCGACCCGCCGGGCGAACTCGGCGACCCCGGCCAACTGCCGCTCGCCGAGTGAGAAGTCCAGCGCCTCGCTGAAGTACCGCTCCAGCACGTCCGGCCCGAAGGCCTCCCAGCGGGCGGCCTGCTCGGCGACCTTGGCGGCCTCCACCAGCGACAGGTCGCGGGACTCCAGGAAGGCCCGGTGGACGGCCGCGGTCAGCTCGGGGCAGCGCTCGGCGAACTCCCGCCGCACCGCCCAGACCGCGAAGACGAACGGCAGGCCGGTCCACTCCTTCCACATCGCGCCCAGGTCGTGGACGGTCAGCCCGAGGTCGGCGGCCTGCCCGAGGTAGGCGCGCAGCGCCGGGTCGCCGATCAGGACGGCGGCGTCGGCCTCGGCCAGCATCGCGCTGAGGTCGGGCGGGCAGCTGAAGTAGTCCGGGCGGACGCCCTCGCGCTCCTCCAGGAGCAGCCGGGCCAGCCGGACGGAGGTGCGGCTGGTGGAGCCGAGGGCGACCCGGCGGCCGTCGAGGTCGGCGAGCGGCACCTTGCTCACGATCAGGCAGGACATCACCGGGCCGTCGCTGCCGACCGCGATGTCGGGCAGGACCAGCAGGTCGGCGGCGTTGCGCAGGTACTCCACGCAGGTGATCGGCCCGATGTCCAGGCAACCCCCGACGAGCTGGTCGCTCAGCTTCTCCGGGGTGTCCTTGGTGAGGTCGAGATCGAGCAGATTGCCGGTCCTGGCGAGACCCCAGTAGAGGGGAACGCAGTTCAGGAACTGAATATGGCCGACCCGCGGCCTGACCGGCGTGTTCTCCTGGTGCTCCCGCGTTTGTGCGTCCGCTGCCACTGCGCCGCTCCCTTGCTGTTCGTGCGCTTCCCCGCAGCGTATGCCCGCTGTTCAGGACGGTTCGCACCGGCCACCCGACACGCGCACGCGCGCCCTCAACAGGCCTTCGCGCGCCCGCTCGCAGCCCTCACGACACGCCCCGTCCGCACCGCAAGCGACCCCTGGTCGTCACAGCGACCGCATGCTAGCGTTGCCCTCAGTTGCAGTTTGATTCCCCTTGCAGTACTTGAAGCCTGCGGAGCATGTAACCGCAGGCTTTTTGTAGTTTTTCAGCAATATCGAAAAATTTCGGACTCGTCCGGAGGCAGGGCGATCAGCGCAGCGGACCGGGTGTCACACGGTGTGGCCCCCGACACGCATCGCAAGGAGAACGGCATGGCTCAGGGAACCGTCAAGTGGTTCAACGCTGAGAAGGGCTTCGGTTTCATCGCCCAGGATGGCGGCGGCCCCGACGTCTTCGTCCACTACTCCGCCATCAACGCGAACGGCTTCCGTTCGCTGGAGGAGAACCAGGCGGTCACCTTCGACGTCACCCAGGGCCCGAAGGGCCCGCAGGCGGAGAACGTCAGCGCTGTCTGACCATCCTCTGATGTTCTGATCGCTCGGGACCCGTGCGGGTCCGCCGGCGGCTCCCGACAGCCGTCACCATGAGCACAAGAGCAACACCCAAGGGGGCCTGCCCATCGCGGCGGGCCCCCTGCCTTTTCCCCGCGCCCTCCCCGCCGGGAGAGCACGGCGAAGGGCCTGCCCCCACACCTTCCGGTGCGGGGGCAGGCCCTTTTCGTACGACTGCGGTCAGGCCGCGACCGGAGCCTTCGCGCCGGCCTGCGCCGGGGCGACGGCCGACGGCGCGTCCTCCCCGTACAGGTCACCGGAGGGGTTGTTGTACGCGTCGGTGTCCAGGATCTTCTCCCGCGCCGCGACCAGCACCGGCACCAGCGCCTGACCGGCGACGTTCGTCGCGGTCCGCATCATGTCCAGGATCGGGTCGATGGCGAGCAGCAGGCCGACGCCCTCCAGCGGCAGGCCCAGGGTGGACAGGGTCAGCGTCAGCATGACGATCGCACCGGTGAGGCCCGCGGTCGCGGCCGAGCCGACCACCGAGACGAAAGCGATCAGGACGTAGTCCTTGATGCCGAGCTCGATGTTGTAGACCTGGGCGACGAAGATCGCGGCGACCGCCGGGTAGATCGCGGCGCAGCCGTCCATCTTGGTGGTGGCGCCGAACGGGACGGCGAAGGAGGCGTACTCGCTGGGGACGCCGAGGCGCTCGGTGACGCGGCGGGTGACCGGCAGGGTGCCGACCGAGGAGCGCGAGACGAAGGCCAGCTGGATCGCGGGCCAGGCGCCCTTGTAGAAGTGCAGCGGATTGAGGCCCGCGGCGAAGCGCAGCAGCAGCGAGTAGACGACGAACAGCACCAGCGCGCAGCCGACGTAGATGTCCAGGGTCAGCGTGGCGAAGGGCTTGAGCAGGTCCCAGCCGTACTTGGCGACGGACTTGCCGATCAGGCCGAGGGTGCCGAGCGGCGAGAGCCGGATGACCCACCACAGGGCGGTCTGGGTCAGCTCCAGCACGGACTCGCTGAGCTTGAGGACCGGCTCCGCCTTGGCGCCGAGCTTGATGATCGCGGCGCCGACCACGACCGCCATGAAGACGATCTGCAGCACGTTCACCTTGGCGAAGGCGTCGACGATGTTGGTCGGGAAGATCCCGGTCAGGAAGTCGATCCAGGTGCCCTTGGAGTCGAGCGCCTTGAGGCCCTCGGTCTTCAGGTTGGTGCCCTGGCCGGGGTTGGTCAGCAGGCCGAGGCCCAGGCCGATGGCGACCGCGATCAGCGAGGTGATCATGAACCAGAGCAGCGTGCGGGTGGCCAGCCGGGCCGCGTTGGTGACGCCCCGCAGGTTGGCGACGCTCACCACGATCGCGGTGAACACCAGCGGCGGGACGGCCAGCTTGAGCAGCTGGACGAAGATCTTGCCGATCGTCTCCAGGGTGGTGGCCAGCCAGGAGATGTCGGCGGCACGGGCCAGGTAGCCGAGGCCGACGCCGAGCACGAGGCCGGCGACGATCTGCACCCAGAACGGTGTCTTGCGGATACGGGCGAGCACGGACGGCGACGAGGTCGCCTCGGGCGCTGTGGACATGGGGGTGCGACTCCGGGGGAGGGCGTTGCTGACGGTGGGGTGTGGGGCGGAGGGGGCGGCACGACACGGGGCCGGACGTGAGGAGGTCACGGACCCCGTTCAGGGGCGTGCCGCCGGAATACAGCTCATGGCGCGACAACGGCGCGGGCTGTCCACAGCACCGGTCAGAGCGCACGGGCGGGCGGCGCCGGGCAGCGGGCCCGGGCCGTGCATCCGCAGTGCGTCTGAGGTGGTCACGGCCGACACGTTAGCAGTAAAGGTTTGAGATGTTCAAAGTAGTTGTTTGAGATCAGGCCACACCTCGGCACCCCGCGAGGGCGAGATCCGGGCACGAACGAGACTGACGCCCCATCAGGTACACCCTCCGGTCGGATTGACCGCACAGCAGTTATACGTATAACTTTGACAGCGTCCCCGCCCTCCCCTGCCCTGACCGGAGAAGAACACCGATGGGCTACCTCGCCCTGCTCCGAGCCCCGCACGTCACCCGACTCCTGCTCGGCACCCTGCTCGGCCGCATGCCCGCCGGAATGACCGCCCTGGTGATCGCCCTCGCCCTGCGCGAGGCCGGAGTCCCGTACAGCCGGATCGGACTGGCCACCGCCGCCTACGCGATCTCCGCCGCCGTCGGCGGACCGGTGCTCGGGCGGATCGTGGACCGCACCGGACAGCCCCGCGTCCTGCTCGCCTCCGCCGTGGTGGCCGGCGGCGGGTACGCGCTGCTCGCCCTCGCCCCCGGCTCCCCGGTCGCCGCGCCCCTCGGCGCCGCCGTAGCCGGCCTCGCCATGCCCCCGCTGGAGCCCTGCCTGCGCTCGCTCTGGCCGGACGTGGTCGAGGAGGAACAGCTCGACACCGCGTACGCCTTCGACTCCGCCTCCCAGCAGATCCTCTACGTGGCCGGACCGCTGGCCGTCGCCGGCATCGCCGGCCTGTTCAGCCCGGTCGCCGCACTCTGGGTCGCCGCCGGACTCGGACTGGCCGGCGCACTGATCGTCGCCACCGCCGCACCGGCCCGCACCTGGCGCGCCCCCGCCCGCGAGCAGTCGGCCGGACTGCTCGGACCGCTCCGCTCCCCCGGCCTGGTCCTGCTGCTGATCGGCCTGGCCGGCGCCGGCTGGGCGGTCGGCGCGCAGAACGTGCTCTTCATCGCCTACGCCGAACAGCACACCGGCGAACTGCCGGGCGGCGGCGGCACCCTGCTGGCACTGGCAGCCCTCGGCGGCCTGCTCGGCGCGCTCGCCTACGGCATGATCGACTGGCGCCGGACCACCGCGACCCGCACCTGGATGATGGCCCTCGCGATGGCCGCCTCCTACCTCCCGCTGGTGACACTGCCCGGCCCGTACCCGATGGCCGCCCTGGCCTTCCTCTCCGGGATCGCGCTCGCCCCGCTGCTCGCGGCCGCCTTCGTCCTGGTCGCCGAACTGGCACCGACCGGCACCGTGACCGAGGCCTTCGCCTGGCTGGTGACCCTCTTCGCCACCGGCAACTCACTCGGCTACGCCGTCTCCGGCCACCTCGCCGAAGACTCCCTCCGCTCCGTGGCCCTCTGCGCGGCCGGCGGCATCGCCCTCGGCGGCCTGCTGCTCTTCGGCGCCCGAGGCTGGTTCCGCACCACCCCGGCCGCCGCACCCCCGCAGCCCGTCCCGGTGGGCTGACCCACCCCACAGACGACTGCGCCCGCCGGGGTCTGGCCGGCGGGCGCAGTCCTTTCGCCGTAGGCGCACCCGATCGAGCCGGTACGACCGGGGCCCCGACCTCGCGTCAGGACGCGGCGGGCTCGGGGGCGGTCGAGGAACGCAGCACCAGCGAGGTGGCCAGCGGCGCGACTGGCTCCACCCGCTCCCCGCGCAGCAGTCCGGCCAGCGCGGCCGCGCCCACCCGGCCCAGCTCCTCGCCGGGCAGGTCGACGGTGGTCAGCGGCGGGGCGAGCAGTCCGGAGACCGCGACGTTGTCCATGCCGACCACGGACAGGTCGTCCGGCACCCGCAACCCCCGCTCGGCGGCGGCCTGGTAGACCCCGGAGGCGACCACGTCGTCGTCGCAGATCACCGCGCGCGGACGGTCCGCCCGCTCCAGCAGCTCACCGGCCACGCTCCGCGCGGCGGCATACCCTTCGTTCAGGCTCACGCCCAACTCCACGACGTCCAGCCCCAGTTCGCGCACCGCCTGCTCGAAGGCGGCCTGCCGGACCCGGAAGGTGTACGCGGCGTGGGTGGAGCGCAGGCGGCCGATCCGGCGGTGGCCGAGGGCGGCCAGGTGCTCCACGGCCGCGCGCATCCCGCCGGCCACGTCGAGCTCGACGGTCGGGCGCGCCCGGTCGGTGCCGGGGTCGGCGTCCAGGAAGACGGCGGGGGTGTCGGCGGGCAGCTCGCCGAGCTGGCTGTCGTCCGGGGAGCAGATCAGCAGGCCGTCGAAGCGGCCGGCGGTGGCGGCCTCGGCGAGGGTGGCGCTGCCCCAGCCGGAGCTGACCACGACCGCCAGACCGTGCCGGCCGGCCTCGTGGTGGACACCCTCCAGCACCCGGCCGAAGAACGGCCCCTGCAGATTGGGCACGGCCAGCATGATCATTCCGCTGCGGCCCAGCCGCAGCTGGCGGCCGGCCGCCTGCGGGCGGTAGCCGAGGCTGCGGGCGGCCTCCCGGACCCGCTCCCGGGTGGCCTCGGAGACCCGGCGGCCGGCCTCCGCGCCGGAGAAGACCAGTGAGACGGTGGCCTGCGAGACCCCGGCGAGCCGGGCCACGTCCCGCCCGGTGGGCCGGCGCACGGGAGCCGGCCAGGTCCCGCCCCCACTCCCGGCGGGCCGATCGGCGTCGGCGGGCCGGTCCACTTCAACGGGCCGATCGGCGGCGGCGGGCCGGTCGGCGGCGGCGCGGGGATCGGCGGGCACGGCGGACGGCGCTCTCAGGGCCGGGGTCAGTTCTTGCCGGCGGCGGCCGCGCGGGCGGCCTCGTCCGCGGCGTCCTCCTCGGCGTTCTGCACGGCGATCCGCTCGGCGGTCCGGCTGCGCATCCCGGCGACCTTGGTGGTGATCTGAGTGGACATCTCGTCCCGCTGCTTGCTCAGCAGCACGTAGCTCAGCGGCGCGGAGACCACCGCGGCCAGCAGGAACAGGAAGACCGTCCCGGCCTGCCCGCTGACCGGGATGATCTGGAAGTGCCCGAGCAGCAGGGACACCAGCAGGCAGCCCAGGAAGATGCTGACCCGCATGGAGGTGTAGCGGAGCGTGGCGTGCGACTTCTGCGGGCCGTTGCTGCTCACTGGGACACATCCTTCTGGGTCGGGCCGGGGCGGGTCTTCCAGTCAAGCATGCCTGACGGCCGGCGCGGGGCAGGGGTCCGCCGTCCCCGGCCGTCGCGCCCCGCCCGGGGCCGGGTCAGCGCAGGTCGAGCCACATGGTGATGTCGTCACGGTCGTCGCCGGGGGCGACCCGGATCGCGGCCGGCACCCGGCCGACCTCGCGGTAGCCGCTGCGGCCGTAGAAGCCCTCCAGCCCCTGGCCGCCGCGCGCGGTCAGCCGCAGCGACTGCAGGCCCCACTCCCGGGCGACCCGCTCGGCCTCGGCGAGCAGCCGGGCACCGTGGCCGAGGCCCTGGAAGTCGGGGTGCACCATGACCCGCTTGAGCATCCGCCAGTGCTCCATCAGCTCGAAGCGCATCGACTCGAAGAACAGCACCCCGACCAGCCGCCCGGTCGCGCTCTCGTGCGCGACCAGCAGCCGGTCGGGGCCCTCCGGGGCGACCCCGGCGAACTGGCGTTCGGCGGTGTCCCAGACCTCGTCCTCGGTGACCGGCGCCACGAAGCCGACCGCGCCGCCGGCGTTGGTCACGTCCGTCCACAGCCGCACCACGGCGGTGCGCAGGTCGGGGTCGAGCTTGGGGTCCAGGGTGAAGGTGAGCGCCATGATGCGGAGCCTAGACCTCCACTCGAACACATCAGCGAACCGGCCCTTACGGCAGGGCCGGCACCGCCCGCTCCGTCGGCCGCCCGGTGCGCAGCGCCAGGCAGAGCCCGACCGCGATCGCGCACAGCGCGCCGGCGCCGTACCAGGTGAGGTCGTAGTTCCCGAGCGCGTCGCGGGCCAGGCCGGCCAGCCCGGCGACGACGGCCGCGCCGATCTGGTGGGCGGCGAGCACCCAGCCGAAGACGATCGGGGCGTCCTCGCCGAAGTGCCGGCGGCACAGCGCGACGGTCGGCGGCACGGTGGCCACCCAGTCCAGACCGTAGAAGACCACGAAGGCGAGGATCGGCGGCTGGAGCGAGCCGGCGAGCAGCTGCGGCAGCAGGAGCAGGGACAGGCCGCGCAGCCCGTAGTAGACGGTGAGCAGCAGCCGGGAGTCGACCCGGTCGGTGAGCCAGCCGCTGAACACGGTGCCGGCCACGTCGAACAGGCCGATCAGGGCGAGCAGGCTCGCGGCGGTGGTGACCGGCATGCCGTGGTCGTGCGCGGCCGGGATGAAGTGGGTGCCGACCAGTCCTGCGGTGGTGGCGCCGCAGATCGCGAAGGAGCCGGCCAGCAGCCAGAACGGCCGGGTCCGGGCGGCGTCGCGCAGCACCCGCAGCGAACGGGCCAGCGCGCGGCCGTCGTTGACGGGGGCGGGCGGGGCCTCGGTCGCGCCGTACGGGAGCAGGCCGATGTCGGCGGGCCGCTCGCGCATCAGCAGCAGGACGGGCACGGCGACGGCGCAGGCGGCGAGCGAGACCACGACCACGGCCGCGCGCCAGCCGTGCCGCTCGACCAGCCAGGCGCCGACCGGCAGGAAGACCAGGTTGCCCGCGGCACCGGCGGCGGTGAGCACCCCGGTGACCAGGCCCTGGCGGGCCTGGAACCAGCGGCCGGTGACGGTGGTGGCGAAGGCTCCGGCCATCGAGCCGCTGCCGAGGCCGACCAGCACGCCCCAGCAGAGCACCAGTTGCCAGGGCTGGCGCATCAGCATGGTGAGTCCGGCGCCGACCGAGATGGTCAGCAGGGCGCAGACCACCACCAGGCGCACGCCGAAACGGTCCATCAGGGCGGCGGCGAAGGGGGCGGTGAGGCCGTACAGGGTGAGGTTGACGGAGGTGGCGCTGGAGATCGTCCCGAGCGACCACCCGAACTCGTTGTGCAGGGCGTCCATCATCAGGCTGGGCGTGGAGCGGAAGCCCGCCGAGCCGAGCAGGACGAGCAGGGCGACGCCGGCCACCACCCAGGCGTAGTGCACCCGGGGGCGCTGGGCGGGGGTGGGCCGGTCGGGATCGGATGCGGCGGCGGGAGTGGGGGCGGGGGCGCTGCGTTCGGTCACGCGGAAGAGTCTCCCGAGCCTCCGGTTCCCGGACGAGTGGCCTGAATGACAGCTTTCGCAAGAATCGGGCCACCGGTCCGGCGTACCCTGGCCCGGACCCATCGACCGGCGGAAGGGAACGGCATGGCGCACCTGGTCGCGGTACTGGCGCTGGAGGGTGTGATCGCCTTCGAACTCGGCATCCCCGCCCGGATCTTCGGCATCGCCAGGGACGGCGAGGGGCGGCCGTGCTACCAGGTGGCCACCTGCACGGTGGACGGCGGGCCGGTCGGCACCAGCACCGACTTCCGGATCGCGGTCGACCACGGCCCCGAACTGCTGGAGCGGGCCGACACGGTGGTGATCCCGGCCTCCCACGACGCCGGCCCGGACGGCGTCGACGCCGCCCTCACCCCCGAACTGGCCGCCGCGCTGCGCCGGATCCGGCCCGGCACCCGGCTGATGTCGATCTGCACCGGCTCGTTCCTGCTGGCCGCCGCCGGCCTGCTGGACGGCCGTCCGGCGACCACCCACTGGAGCTACACCGACCGCTTCGCCCGGATGTACCCGCAGGTGAGGCTCGACCCGGACGTGCTCTACACCGACGACGGCGACATCCTCACCTCCGGCGGGGTGGCCGCCGGGGTGGACCTGTGCCTGCACGTGGTGCGCCGCGACCACGGCAGCGCGGTGGCCAACGCGGTGGCCCGGGCCTGCCTGGTGCCGCCGTGGCGCGACGGCGGCCAGAAGCAGTACGTGGAGGCCCCGAGCCCGATGGAGACCGGCGGCTTCAGCACCACCGCCGTCCGCGCCTGGGCGCTGGAGCACCTGGACGAGCCGCTGCCACTGCGCCAACTCGCCGACCGGGTGGGCATGAGCGTACGGACCTTCACCCGGCGCTTCCGCGAGGAGACCGGCGCCAGCCCGGGCCAGTGGATCACCACCCAGCGCACCGAGCGGGCCCGTCAGCTGCTGGAGCGCACCGACCTGACGATCGACCAGGTTGCCCGGGAGTCCGGATTCGGCACCGCCGCCTCGCTGCGACTGCAACTGCGCGGTCGCCTGGACGTGGCCCCGAGCGCCTACCGGCGCACCTTCCGGACCACCCCGGCCGAGGCCGGACCAGAGGTGCGGCGCGCATCCTGAGTGAAGCCTGGGAGAAGACTGGCGGTTGGCCTGAATTCGCCGCTCCCGCAGGGCGCCACGGACGGCGGCCGACCGCGCGCACCCCGAGCGCAGCGTGGCAGGCCGCCATCCGATCGCGACGCGCGGGCCCTGAACCCGCGCCGCGGCCTCCGCACTCGCCGAGGAAAGGCCTGCGACCGGCGGTCCACGGTCCCCCCTGCTGGCGCGATCCCCCTGGACAGCAGCACCATGGCGGCGGACGGACATCCCCTCGGCGTCCCCTCGCAACGGAGAGCCGCACCCAAGCGTGATCAGTCGGATACGTCACGTCAATGGGTAGTCCGAAATTCGGAATGGTTGCGTCACCTTTCGGCCGGTGATCGGCACCGACCGGGGACCGCACCGAAAGCCGCTATTGCGCCAAAGCCGCCCAGTCCGCGCCCTCCAGCGGATCGGCCGGGCGGGCCTCCGCGCCGATCTCGCACCAGACCCGCTTGCCCGAGCCGTCCGGGTACCAACCCCAGCGCTCGCAGAGCAGCTCGACCAGTTCCAGGCCCCGCCCGTTGGTGGCGTCCTCGTCCGCCCCGGCGTGCCGCGGGGCTGGGGCGGCCTGACTCGCGTCGGCCACCTCCACCCGCAGCGGGCCGGCCGGACCGTCCTGCGCCGCACCGTCGGCCAGCGGCAGACAGAGTCTCAGCACGGCCGGACAGCCGGTGTGCACCACGGCGTTGGTCACCAGTTCCGAGACCACCAGCACGACCGTCTCGGCGATCGGCTCGTCCGGGTCCACGCCGTGGTTCAGCAGCCGCGAGCGCACCCACCGACGGGCCCGGCCGACCTCGGCGGGGTCCGCCTGCACCGCAAGCTGTACCTGAAGAACCTGCACCGCTCCACCACCCGCACTCGCAGTTCGGCCATCGTCCCGATCGGGCCGGATCGGCCGGCGGCCCTCGCACATCGCCCGGTGCCACCCGAGGCTCACCCGGGCGCTCGCCGACCCGTCCGCCTGGCACCGACTCGTCCGCGCCAACTCGTCGGTCGCGCACCGGCCGCGACACGAATACGCCTCAGGATGGGTGGGCGGGCGGACCGCAGCAAGCGCTTCGGGCATATTCCGGCGATCGGGGGACAGGGCAGTGCATACTGTCCCGTTCACTCTCGCGAGCCTCGCACCGGCACTCGTCCGACCCGGGCCGACCTGCCGGTCCTACAGGCGGGAACCTACCGCCGGACACCCCCCGCACCCCGCCCGCCACTCGCGAACCACCCGTGCGACATATGTCCAGCCGACCTCGAACGGCGCCGTCGGCGGACCGTCCCACGAGCGGACCGTCCAACCATGTGACGATCCACCGGACCTTGCCGGATTCCCTCCCACCGCGAACCGGCCACGGGATACCGTTGGGTAACGCCAGCGAACCGGGCAGGAGGGTGGTTCCCGATGGCCACCCCTGACCGCACTCCGCGCTGGGACGAGCAGTTGCAGCGGCGCCTCGCCCGCGGCGAGGAGACCGCGCTCGGCGAACTCTACGACCAGCTCGCGCCGATGGTGCACGGCCTGGCCGGGCGGGTACTCGCCGACCAGGCGGCCGCCGCCCAGCTCACCCGGGAGATATTCGCCCACGTCTGGGAACACCCCGAGGACTTCGACCCCGCCCAGGGCTCGCTGCGCTCCTGGCTCGGCGCGCTCACCCACCGCCGCGCGGTCGAGCGGCTGCGGGCGCGGCGCGCCGCCGAGTGGACCGGGGGCGGCGGCCCCGGCGCGGCCGAGGAGGAGATCCGCACCGTGGCCACCGCCGCGCGCGTGCAGTACGTGGTCGATTCCCTGCCGCAACCCCTGCGTGAGACCATCGCGGTGACGTACTACGACGGCCGCACCTACCAGGAGACGGCCCGGATGCTCGGCATCAGCGAGCAGGCCGCCAAGCAGCGGATGCGGCTCGGCCTGGAACTGCTGGCCACCGAACTGGCCGACGAGCGCGCCCGCCAGGACGAGGACGGGAACAGGTGAACAACTCCGAGGAGCAGCACGACGCCCAGCGCTCGCTGCTCGGCGCCTGGGCCCTCGGTGCCTGCCCGCCGCGCGAGGCCGCCGAGTTGGAGCAGCACCTGCGCGACTGCCCGGAGTGCGCCCGGGAGGCGGCACGGCTGCGCGACGCGGCCGGCTGGCTCTCCCTGGACGAGCCGCTGGACCAGCCGGGCTCACTGCGCCAGCAGGTGCTGGACTGGTGCCTGGCCCGCCGCCCGGCCGAACTGCCCGTCCCCGCCTGGGGGATGCCGTACACCGCGGAGACCGCCAAGCTCGACGCGCTGCTGCGCGACCTCGGCCCGGAGGAGTGGCAGGAGGTGGCCGAACTGCCCTGGCACGGCGGCACCGAGCGGCTGCGCCCGGCCGAGGTACTGGGCCGGCTGACCGCCGTGGACGGCGTGCTGGCGCTCGCGCTCGGCCTGCCCGACCCGGTGCCGGCCACTGCGGCTGCGCCCGTGCCCGCCCCGCCGGCCGAGCGGCGGGTGCCGCCGCAGGAGACGGCCGTCCCGGCGCCGCGAGTCCCGCCCCAGGGCGGCCCGTACGCCGCGCTCACCGCGCGCGCCGCGCGGCTGCTCGCCGACCAGTCCGACCTGCCGCCGCAGTCGGTGCGCTCCAGGTGGCGGCGGCAGACCCACGACCTGGTGCGCGGTGCCGCGCTCGCCCCGCAGGGCGGCGCCCCGGTCGACCTCGGCTTCGCGGTGCTGCCGCTGCGCGACGCCTTCGTGGACCGCGCCCTGGAGCGCTACGTGCACGGCGAGGACGTGGCCCGAGCGGTCGCCTACCCGTACGACCCGCCGGCCCCGCAGCACCTACGGCAGATGGTGGAGCTGGTGGTCCGGCTGCTCCCCCAGGCGCTGGCCGGGCTGCGCGCGGCGCGCCCCGAGCACGCCGGGGCGCCGGGTACGTCGGCCGGGAGCCCGACGGCCGACGGCGCCGTGGGCGGCCGGCGGCTGCGGCTGGTGGTGGACGGTCCGGCGGCCGGCGAGTGGCTGGTGCCGCTGGACGGTCCGGAGGCCGGGCCGCCCGGCGGGGAGCCGGTGGCCTCGATGGTGCTGGACGGCCTGGAGCTGTGCCAGTTGGCCGCCGCGCACCGCGATCCGGACCGGCTGCCGGTGGGCGAGCACGGCGACCGGGCCGCGGTGCGCGAGGTGCTGCACGCGCTGCCGCTGCTCTCGCGGCCGTAGCCGGGATTACGCGAAGACGACCGTACGGGCGCCGTCCAGCAGCACCCGGTGCTCGCTGTGCCACTTGACCGCGCGGGCCAGCGCCTGGCACTCGACGTCCCGGCCGAGCGCGACCAGCTGGTCCGGGCTGACGTCGTGGGTGACCCGGGCCACCTCCTGCTCGATGATCGGGCCCTCGTCGAGGTCGGCGGTGACGTAGTGCGCGGTGGCGCCGATCAGCTTCACGCCTCGGGCGTGCGCCTGGTGGTACGGCTTGGCGCCCTTGAAGCTCGGCAGGAAGGAGTGGTGGATGTTGATCACCCGGCCGGACAGCTCGGTGCACAGCTGGTCGGAGAGCACCTGCATGTAGCGGGCCAGCACGACCAGTTCGACGTCTTCCTTGGCGACCAGGTCCAGCAGCTGCCGCTCGGCCTCGGCCTTGGTGTCCCTGGTGACCGGGATGTGGTGGAACGGGATGCCGAAGCCCTCGGTCAGGTCCCGCAGGTCGGTGTGGTTGGAGACCACCGCGGCGATCTCCACCTGCAGCGCGCCGATCCGGGTGCGGTAGAGCAGGTCGTTCAGGCAGTGCCCGAACTTGCTGACCATCAGGATGATCCGCATCCGCTGCTCGGTCGGGTGAATCTGCCAGTCCATCCCGAAGGAGACACCGATCGCGGCGAAGCTGGCCCGCAGCTCGTCGGCGGTGACCGGCTCGGGGGCGGAGAAGTGCACCCGCATGAAGAACAGGCCGCTGTCCCCGTTCCCGAACTGCTGGCTGTCGATGATGTTGCAGCCGGTCATGAAGAGGTAGCTGGAGACAGCGTGGACGATGCCCTGCTTGTCGGGGCAGGACAGCGTGAGGACGTACTGGGCGCTGACCGGCTGCTGTTCCACTGGGGGTATCCCGTCCTGATGTCGTACGTGGGTGGATGGTCCAGCGTGTCACATCCTGGACAGTCGCCGCCCCGCTGCCCGAACTGCGGGACGGCGCTGCCCGACGGACAGCCTCAGACCTGGGTGAGGATGCGCAGCACGTCCAGCGACTTGGGCGCCGCGTCCGGGTCGTCCCCGTCGCCGACGGCCAGCGCGACGTGCGCCTCCCGGGCGGCCCGGACGGTCTCCGCCCAGCCGGGGTGGCCGAGGTAGGCGGAGGCCGGGGCGTCCGCGCCGACCTCGTGCAGCATCTGCACCGCGCGCAGCACCGCGACGTCGACCAGGGCGGCCTCGGCGGAGTCGCGGAACATCGTGCCCACGTACTTCTCGGCCGACCAGCGGTCCAGCCAGGTGTCCTCGACCAGCCGGTAGACGGCGTCGGTCACGTCCCCGTACCCCTCGCGGCCGGCCAGCCAGGCCTCCTGCTGGAATCCGGGGTCGGACAGCATGTGCAGCGCCGAGCGCAGTCGCGCTCGCCAGCGCCACCAGGGCAGGTCGTTGAGGGGCATGCCGCCCATCGTGCTGGAGCGGTGGCCCGGACGAGAAGGGTTTCGGGCAGACCTGTGCGAAGAATCTGTGCTGGCGGACATGGTGAACGATCGTACGTTCCCCCTCTGTTCGTGCTCCACTCGCGATCTACACGCGTACCTCTTCGGATTTCAGCTCCCGTTTGCCGAACGTTCGCATTTCGGCCCTCTCGGCTTGTGGCTCCCGGGCTTGGCTGGTTCCGGTGCGCCGGATGGCGCCCAGAGAGGGAAGACCGATGACCAGCCGAAGGGACTCGTTCCGGGCCCGTCCCCCGATCGCCCGACGCCGCCGTCGGCGCCCGATCGCCGCCGCGGTGACCGCCGCGGTGCTGCTCCCCACCCTCTTCTCGGCCTCCGCGTGCGGCGGATCGGCCGACGCCTCCAGCAGTGCCGACGAGCTGACCGTGATGACCTGGGCCCCGTCCGACACCGGCTCGGCCGACCGCCCCGGCATGACCGCGCTCGCCGAGGCGATCGGCCAGGACGTCAACATCAAGGGCGGGCTAAACGGCCACCGGCTGCACGTGATCACCTGCAACGAGCACAACCGGGCGGATGGCGCCAAGGCCTGCGCCCAGCAGGCGGTGGACGCCAAGGCGGTCGCCGTGATCGGCTCCTACAGCCAGTGGGGCGACGCCTTCATGCCGCTGCTGGAGCGCGCCGGCATCCCGCTGATCGGCGGGTACGGCCTCTCCCAGCCCGAGTTCTCCAGCCCACTGTCCTACCCGGTGGACGGCGGGATGCCCGCGCTGATCGCCGGCAGCGGCCGCCAGCTGGTCGACGCCGGCTGCAAGGCCGTCTCGCTGGTCCGCCCGGACACCCCGGCCGGTGACAACCTGCTCGGCTACCTGGGTAACGCGCTCAAGCCGGCCGGGATCAAGCTGCTGGACGTCAAGACGCCCGAGCAGTCCTCGGACTACACCCAGTGGGTCCGCAAGGCGATCGGCAGGGACGACCCGGGCAACTGCATCACCAGCGCCCTGGCCGCCGAGCCGACCGGCAACCTGCTGGACTCCTACCGGCGGCAGAACCCGAAGAACACCCGGATCGCCTCGGTGATCGGCAGCGTCCAGCAGTCGGTGGTCGACTCCACCGGCGGCGACTCCGGCCCGCTGTCCGGCGCGTTCGTCTCCGGCTGGTACCCGCCGGAGTCGGCCAAGGTCTGGGACGGGCTGCGCGCGGTGGTGCGCTCCGACACCACCGGCGGGCGGCCCATCGACGTCTCCGACCCCGGCGTGCAGACCACCTGGGTCGCCTACGAGGTGTTCCGGTCGGTGTCCGAGAAGCTGTCGGCGGCCGGCAAGCCGGTCACCGCGAAGTCGATCACCGCGCTGCTGGACAGCGGCGAGGGCATCGACGTGGGCCTCACCCCGCCGCTGAACTGGGGCACCACCAACATGCTGCCCAGCACCGAGTCGCCGCGGCTGGTGAACACCTGGGTCACCTACCAGGTGGTCAAGAACGGCCGGATGACCCTGCAGCAGCCGGGCTTCGTCGACGTCCGCTGGGTGCTCACCGGGGGCCGTCCCCCGGCCTGACCGGCGAAGCCGTCGAACGGGCGGGCCCGGCCGGGCCCGCCCGTTCACTCGCCTGCTCGCCTTTGGGCGCTCGGGGCGGGGCGCCGCTACAGGTCGCCGTCGCCCCGGCTGGGCAGCCCGGTCTGGGTGGCGATCGCGTTCCACAGGGTCGAGGCCTGCTTCTTCGCGGTGGTCGCCGTGCCGCTGGCCTGGACGGCGTTCTTGTAGTGCTGGTTGCCGGTGTCCGGCTTCTTCGGGTCGCAGGAGGCCTGGGCGTCCGTCGCCCAGGCCGCGTACTCGTCGTCGGCCTGGGCCGAGGCCGTCCAGGCGGCGTTGAGCTGGTCGATCAGCTGCTGGCCGCCGGGCAGCTTGTCGGTCTTCAGCTGGCCGAGCTTGGTCTGCAGCTCGCGCCGCTTGCCGGCCGCGGCGGCCAGGGCCTGCTGCGAGTCCGGGAGCTTGTCGCACTTCTGCACCGAGGCGACCGCGGAGACCACCGAGCTGCGGCTGTCGCTCGCCGTGCCCAGCAGGTCCGACAGCGGCTGCGCCTGGGCCTTGACCTCCGGGTCGACCGCCGCGCCGGAGCCGCTCGCGCTCGCCGTGCCGGGCGCGGTGCTGTTGCCGGTGGCGGCGACCGGGGTGGTCTTCTGGGCGCCCTTGGTGTCGTTCCCGCCGCCGCTCATCAGCACGGCGACCAGCACGCCGGCCGCCGCGCAGCCCGCCACCACACCGCCGATGATCAGCTTGCCGGACGGGCGGCCGCCGCGGGCGGAGCCGCCGACCTGGGTGGCGTCCGGGTCCGGCCTGTAGTTGTTCTGGCCGTAAGCCTCCTGGCCATAGGCCTCCTGGCCATAGCCCTGCGCGGGATACACCGGCTGCTGCGGCTGCGGCGCGTAGCCCTGGTAGCCGGGCCCGGCCTGCGGCGGGATGCCGTAACCGGGCTGCTGCACCGGGTAGCCGCCCTGCGGGTCGCCCGCCGGGTACGGCGGCAGGTGCTGGGTCTCCGGGGCCTCGGGATGCGGAACGCCGTAACCCGGCTGCGGCGCGGCGCCCCACGGGGGCTGCTGGGCCGGCACGGCCTGGGTCGGCATCGCGTGCGCGCCCTCGCCGAGGTACTCCGGCTGCCCGGACGGCTGCCCGACCGGCGGCACGGCCGTGGGGCCCTGCGGATGGCCCGGCTGGCCCTGGGGCTGGCCGGGCTCCGGACGGAACAGATCGTCCAGGTTGAAGTCACCCGAGTTGGGGTACGACCGGCGCTGGCTCAACGCGATTCCTCACCTGGGCCGGACCGCGGGCTGACGGCGGACCACATCTCGTCGGTTCTTGGGAGCATCACAGTTCCTTGGACGTCGCGCCCACGCTACCGGTTCGCCTCACCGGGTGACCACGTGGGCGGGACAATCCCACACGCTCCCTGCACAGACGATCCCAGGACCCGTCCCGCCGTCCGACGGGCCCCAGGACAGGCCCTAGGCCGCCTCCGCGTCCGCCCGGGCGTGGAACTCGCGCACCACCCGCTGCTCCCGGTAGGGCTCCAGCCGGCGCCGGAACTCGTCCAGGTACTCCACGCCCCGGTTGGAGCGCAGCCCGCTGAGCAGCCGCACCGCCTGGGTGCCCGTCTCGCAGGCGCGCTCCAGGTCGCGCTGCTGGAGCTGGGCGGTGGCGAGGAGCACCAGGTCCACCGCCCGACGGCGGACCCGGGTCGGCGGGTGCAGGTCGAGCGCCCGGCGGGCGTAGTGCTCGGCCTTACCGGCCTGTTCCAGGTCCCGGTGGCAGTGGGCGAGTTCGTCGGCGAGGTAGGCGTCGTCGAAGTGGGCGATCCAGTCCGGGTCGTCCTCCGCGCGGCGCTTCTCCATCATCTCCAGCGCCTTGGCCGACACCGCCTCGCAGGAACGGGCGTCGCCGAGCAGGGCGTGGCCGCGGGCCTCGGCGGCGTAGAACATCGCCATCGCCGTCGGGGTGGCGACCGTCCGGGCGCCCTCCTGGGCCGCGCGGGCCAGCTGGGCGATCTCCCGCGGGTTGCCGAGGGTGGCCGCCAGGTGGCTCATCGAGGCGGCCAGCACGTAGCCGCCGTAGCCCCGGTCGTCGGCGGCCTGGGCCAGCCGCAGGGCCTGGATGTAGTAGCGCTGGGCCAGCCCGGGCTGCCCGGTGTCCACCGCCATGTAGCCGGCCAGCTCGGTCAGCCGGGCCACCGCGGCGAAGAGCTGGCGACCGGTCTCCTCCCGGTAGGCGCCGCCGAGCAGGCCGGAGACCACCGAGTTGAGGTAGTGCACGACCACCGGGCGGACGTGCCCGCTGCCGAAGCGGTGGTCCAGGTCGACCAGCATCGCGGTGGTGGCCTTGATCGCGGCCACGTCGGTCGGGCCGACCCGGGGGCCGCCGCTGCGCGCCACCACCGGGTCGGGCGGGGTGATCAGCCAGTCCCGGCTGGGCTCCACCAGGGCCGAGGCGGCGACCGTCGCCCCGGTCAGGAAGTCCCGCCGGCCGACGTCACTGCGCCACAGCTCGCACACCTGCTCCAGGGCCGCGTTCAGGGTCGGCGCGAACTGCAACCCGATGCCGGAGCTGAGGTTCTTGCCGTCGGCCATGCCGATCTCCTCGACCGACACGCTGCGGCCGAGCTTGCGGCCCAGGGCCTCGGCGATCACGGCCGGCGCCTGCCCGCGCGGCTGCTGCCCGCGCAGCCAGCGGGCCACGGAGGTCTTGTCGTAACGCAGGTCCAGTCCGTGCTCCGCGCCGCACAGGTTGACCCTGCGCGCCAGGCCCGCGTTGGAGCAGCTGGCCTCCTGGATCAGTTGCTGCAGACGCTCGTTGGGCTGTCGTGCGACGAGTGGTCTCGCGGCCATTGGGCTTCGCCTCCCCACACCCTCCGGTCCCGGCCGGCGGGCGACGATTCTGCTGATCTGTTGCCGACTGTCCGACCGTCCAAGGAATCTGACACAAGGTTAGCGATCAGCAACGCCAGCGGGATACCCACGGTGACGAACCGCACCCCCCGCGCGCCCTGGGAAATGCTTCCGTGCGCCCCCGCTGCGCCTGCCTCCGCCCGCTCCAACTCGCTTGAGTCACCGGTTCGGGTGACATTGCCGGGATGCGCCCGACCGGGCCACGCCGGGCCGTAACCAGCCTCACACACGGTAGTTGAGCAGCGCGTGGAAGACATCCCCGACGCCCCCGGCCAGGACGAGAACGCCGGCCTGCCCCCGATGCTGATCGAAGCCGTCGGCTACGCCGAGAACCGCCACTGGGAGGTGGCCCCGGGCGCCTGGCTGATCGACGGCGACGGACCCGCCCACTGCTCCTGCGGCGACCCGCGCTGCGCGCTGCCGGGTGCCCACCCGCTGGACGCGGACTGGGCCCGCAAGGCGAGCGCCGGGCCGGGCGCGGTGCGCCGCTGGTGGACCGAACGGCCCAAGGCCTCGATCCTGCTGCCCACCGGCCGGTCCTTCGACGTCCTGGACGTCCCGGAGACCGCCGGGTGCCTGGCGCTGGCCCGGATGGAGCGGATGGACCTCCAGCTCGGCCCGGTCGTGGTGCTGCCCGCCGCGCCCGGCCGGGTGGGGCGGCGACTGCACTTCCTGGTGCTGCCCGGGGTCGCGGCCAAGTTGCCGGAGATGCTCCGCAAGCTGGGCTGGCCGCCCGGACGGCTGGATCTGGTCGCCCGCGGCGAGGGGGACTGGACGGTCGCCCCGCCGTCCCGGATCGGCTCCACCGGCTACGCCCAGTGGGCCCGCTCCCCCTCCGCGCTCAACCGCTGGCTGCCGGACGCCGCCGAGCTGATCAGCCCGCTCGCCTACGCGTGCGGCCGCGAGGCGCCCGCGCAGCACGCCCAGGCCGCCCAGCCGGCCGGCGTCTGACCCCCGGATCCTGCCGCCCCGCGCCCGATCGGGTGAGGGCGTGCACCGCGCGACACCACGCGCGCGAGTGACGGGCCTTGTCTCCCACCGGAGGCGGGGCCCGTCACACGCATGTGCGGATAAGACCCGGATCTACCCGCTGATCAAGCTAAGAAGCCCCTCGTACGAGTGACAGCGCTCAAGGATTGCCATGATCGGCCGAGGGGAGGAATTGCGGTGTGAGGGGACGCCGGAAGGGTCGCTCGGACGGGGAAGCCGGGCGAGGCGGTGGAGGGGAAACGGGAGGGACGGGAGGGAACGGAGGGGACCGGGAGGGAACCGGGGAGGACGGGAAGGGCCCGCTGCACGGGGAGCAGCGGGCCCTGATCGTTCGTACCGGCCGTTGTCGTTTCCTGTCGGCCGCTGCCGTCCGTGCCGGTCGTTCCGGCCGGACGGACGGGTCAGGCCGGACGGACAGGTCAGGCCGGACGGGTCAGGCCTGGGCGACGAACACGTGCTGGGCGATGTCCTTGCCCAGCTCCGCCGCGGTGTCCCCGGTGCCGACCAGCACACCGGCCACACCGGTGCTCACCTTCACCGTGGAGCCCGGCCGAACGCCGGCCCGGCGCAGGGTGCTCATCAGCTCGCTGTCGGTCTGGATCGGCTCGCCGATCCGGCGGACCACCACGCTGGCCCCCGCGGCACCCGGCTTGACGGTGTCCAGCGGGACGAGCGCGGCGTCGAAGCCCTCACCCTCGGCCTTGGCGTCGCCCAGCTCGTCCAGGCCCGGGATCGGGTTGCCGTACGGGGACTGGGTCGGGTGGCCGAGCATGGCGAGCACCTTGCGCTCGACCGTCTCGCTCATCACGTGCTCCCAGCGGCAGGCCTCTTCGTGCACCTGCTCCCACTCCAGGCCGATCACGTCGACCAGCAGGCACTCGGCGATGCGGTGCTTGCGCATGACGCGCACCGCGAGTCGGCGGCCCTCCTCGGTGAGTTCGAGGTGGCGGTCCCCCGCGACCTGGAGCAGGCCGTCGCGCTCCATCCGGCCGACCGTCTGGCTGACCGTGGGACCGCTCTGCTCCAGGCGCTCGGCGATCCGGGCGCGCATCGGGACGATGCCCTCTTCCTCCAGTTCCAGGATGGTGCGAAGGTACATCTCAGTGGTGTCGATCAGCCCAGACATCGCCGCTGGCTCCGTTCTTCGGTGTCCTCACCGCCAATTCTGACGTACCGCACCGACAAGCGGGCCCGCCCAGGGGTTTCCGGTACCGGTTTTCGTTCCTGTTGACAGCTGTGCTGCCGGGGCGCGACCGTGCTCGCCGTAGCTTTCTCCACTGGCGGTCTGGACCACCCCGGCCGCCCCACCGGCCGGCGCCCTCACCGGCAGAGAGCGGAGGCAACCGATGAACGACCTGGTCGGCAGGTACTTCGACGCCGCGATCGATCACCTGCGGCGGGTCCGCGAGGAGGAGGCCGACGCCATCGAGGCGGCCGCCGCCCTGCTGGCGGAGGCGATCTCCGCGGGCCGCCGGGTGTTCACCTTCGGCGCCGGGCACTCCTCGCTGCCGGCCCAGGACGTGGTCTACCGGGCCGGCGGGCTGGTCCCGATGAACCTGCTGAACGTGCCCGGGATGGCCGGGGTGACGACGATGCCCGCGCCGCTGGCCTCCGCCCTGGAGCGGGTCCCCGGGCTGGCCACCGCCACCCTGGACCTCACCCCGGCGACCGCCGGGGACCTGCTGTTCCTGATCTCGCTGTCCGGCCGTCAGGTGATGCCGGTCGAGCTGGCCCGCCACGCCCGGGACCGCGGCCTGAAGGTGATCGGGCTGACCTCGCTGGCATACCCGGGCGAGGTGCCCTCCGCGCACCCCTCCGGCAGCTACCTGAAGGACCATTGCGACGTGGTGCTGGACAGCAAGGTGGCGGTCGGCGACGGCGAGCTGACCCACCCGGGCGCCGAGACCTCCTTCGGCCCGGTCTCCACCATCGTGACCAGCGCGCTGATGCAGGCCGTGGTCGCCTCCGCGGTCGGCCGACTGGCCGACCGGGCCGCCGCCGGGGACGCCCCCGCCCCGCCGCTGTTCCGCTCCGGCAACGTCCCTGGCGGCACCGAGTGGAACGCCGAGCAGATGGCCGAGAACGCCGAGCGCATCCTCTACACCTACTGACGCACGCCGGGGGCCGATCCCGGCCCACGCTGGGTGCCGGGCCGAACACGGGGCGTATCGGACAAACCACCGGGGCTTCCCGGCCAATGCGGGCGGCCCCGCGGCCCGTGAGGCGTACCGGGAAGCCGCCCGGGGCAGGAGAGCGGTGCGACCGGAGCGACGGGTGGGGGCCGAACATGGCGTCTGGTGCGGGACGGACCGGGTGGGTGCGCGAGCGCGAGCTGCTGCCCGAGTTCTTCTGGACCGCCGACACGGCCTCCCTGCGGGGCCAGCGCCGCGCGGTGCTGCTCTCCGCCTGGGAGCTGCTCCTGCTGCTGGTCGCCGCGGCGACCGGCTCGGCCGACGGCGAGCCCTGGGCCTGGCCGGCGGCCGCGGCCTACCTGGGCGCGATGGCACTGGCCGTGGTGATCAGCCGGCAGAACCCGCAGGGCCTCTGGTACGAGGGCCGGGCCGCCGCCGAGTCGGTGAAGACGCTGGCCTGGAAGTTCGCCGTCCGGGCCGACGCCTACCAGCCGCCGCCGCGCAGCCTGCCGGACGCCGAGGGCCTGTACCGCTTCCAGCTCGACCGGGTGCTCGGCGCCTTCCGGGACAGCCCGGTCGCCGTGCCGGGTCCGGGGGCGGAGCACGCCGGGATCACCGAGGCCATGCGCGACCTGCGCAACCAGCCGCTGGCGGTGCGCCGCGAGGTGTACCTGAACGAGCGGATCCGGGTGCAGCACGACTGGTACCGCGCCAAGGCCCGCTACTGCGCCCGGGCCGGGCACTGGGCGGGCGTGCTGGGCGTGCTGCTGCCGGCGCTGGGCCTGGTGCTAGCGGTGCTGCGGGCGCTCGGCGCTTACACCTACGACGCGCTGGGCACGGTCTCCGCGGTGGCCGCCTCGGTCACCGCCTGGGCGCAGCTGCGCCAGTACCGCCCCCTGGCCGCCGCGTACGGGCTGGCGGCCGACGAGCTGGAGCTGATCCGCTTCCAACTCGCCCAACTGGACCTTGAGTCGGTGGACGCCGAGGAGATCTGGGCCCGGCTGGCCCGGGACGCCGAGGACGCGGTGTCCCGCGAGCACACCACCTGGCAGGCCCGCCGGGAGGTGCGCACCACCACCGACCGGGAGCACTGAGGAGGAACGCGTGGCGTTACGGATGGTCAAAACGGCGGACGGTCGCGCCCTTGCCGTCGAGTCCCTCGGCGACCCGCGCGGCCGTCCGGTGTTCCTGCTCCACGGCATGCCCGGCAGCCGGGTCGGCCCGCACCCGCGCAGCACCGTGCTGTACCGGCTGGGGGTGCGGCTGATCTCCTACGACCGGCCCGGCTACGGCGACTCCACCCGGCTGTTCAACCGCCGGGTGGCCCACGCGGCGGCCGATGTCCGCACCATCGCCGACGAGTTGGGGCTGGGCGGCTTCGCGGTGCTCGGCCGCTCCGGCGGCGGCCCGCACGCCCTGGCCTGCGCGGCCCTGCTGCCGGAGCGGGTGAGCCGGGTCGCGGTGCTGGTGGGCCTCGCGCCGCGCGACGCGACCGGCCTGGACTGGTACGCCGGGATGACCCCGTCCAACATCCGCGCCTACCGGGAGGCGGAGCGCGGGCACAGCCGGATCGCGGACTCGATGGAGTTCCGCTCGCGGCAGATCAAGGACGACCCGGTCCGGCTGCTGAAGGGGCTGCGCACCGAACTCTCCCCCGCCGACCGGGAGGTGGTGGCGGACAGCGGGCTGCGGCAGATGCTGCAGAGCAACTACCGGGAGGCGTTCCGGCACGGCGCGGACGGCTGGATCGACGACGTGCTGGCCTTCACCGCCGACTGGGGGTTCGAGGTCGGGTCGATCCGGGTGCCGACCTGGCTGTGGCACGGCGCGGACGACCAGTTCTCGCCGGTCGACCACTCCCGCTGGCTGGGCGACCACATCCCGGGCTCCGAACTGTTCCTGGAGCCCGGGGCTGCGCACTTCGGGGCGTTCCGGGTGATGACCACCGCCCTGGCGTGGGCGGCCGGCTAGGAGCGTGTCTCAGTAACCGGCAAGCGGCCGAGCGGTCGTGATCGGCGGGATCGGTCGTCGGCCGCTCGGCGCATGCCTGCTGGCGTCGG
>NZ_JBICZB010000043.1:0-65818 GCF_043201815.1 Kitasatospora sp. NPDC048296 | reverse complement strand
CGACCGGACCAGCTACAAGGCCACCATCAGCATCGACATCCTGACGACACCAGACCCGTGACCGGAACCCGCAGGCTCTATCTACACGGCGTTGCAGCTAGTCCAGCAGGACCGCCCGGTAGTGGGTGGTCAGCCGCCGGTCGCCGTCCAGGACGTGGAAGGCGAGCATCGGCGGGTGGTCGAAGGAGATACCGCTCCCGCCCTCGCAGGGCAGCGTGATGGTGGAGACCACGCCGGGCGCGACCAGCACCGGCAGCCCGGCGAAGGTGGTCGCGGCGGGGGTGTGGGAGTGGCCGCAGAGCAGGGCGACGACCCGGGGGTGGCGGCCCAGCACCTGCGCCAGACGCTCCTCGCCGAACTGGCGGATCCCGTCGACGAACGGGATGTGCAGCTCGACGGGCGGGTGGTGGAAGGCCACCAGGGCGGGCAACTCGGTGCGGCCTTCGGACAGTTGGGTATCCAGCCAGTCCAAGGTCCGATCGTCCAGCAGGCCGTCGTGCCGGCCGGGGACGGACGAGTCGAGCATCAGCACGTCGGCGCCGGGCAGTCGGTGCAACCGGTTCACCGGCTCCTCCCCCGGCTCCTCGCCGAGCAGCACCTCCCGGTACGGCGCCCGGATGTCGTGGTTGCCGGGGCAGGTGAGTATTGGGTGCCGGGAGGTCAGCACCTTGGCCACCTGCTCGTACTCGGCGGGCAGGCCGTGGTCGGCGAGGTCGCCGGTGACCAGCACCGCGTCCAGCGGGCCGGGCAGGGCGTTGAGGTACGCCATCACCTGCTCGGCCCGCCGCCGGGCCCGCTTGCCGCGGTCCCGGCGGTGGTCCTGGCCGAGGTGGATGTCACTGAGGTGCGCGATCGTCAGCATGGTGATCACGCTAGTCAGTTCAGGACTGCGCGGGAACCTCCGCAGGGCGCTTGAACATCCGGGTGGCGGTGATCTCGCCGTGGATGGTCGGGCCGTCCGGGTCCGGCTGGGCCGGCAGGCCGGGGCGCAGGTGCTCCTCCACCGAGATGTACTTGAGGCCGGCCCGCAGGTCGGCGTCGTTGCGCAGGCGGATCACCAGCGGGAACTCGGCGAGCGCCGTGGTGTCGAACAGGCCGGTGGTGTAGATGAGCTGGACGCCGAGCGCGTCGGCCACGGCCCGCTGGAGCTCCAGCAGGTAGGTGGCGTTGGCGCGGCCGATCGGGTTGTCCAGGAACAGCGTGCCCGCGTGGCGCAGCTGGGACTGGCCGCGGTCGTTCGCGCGCAGCGCGGCCATCGTGCAGTAGAGCGCGATGGCGGCGGTGAGCAGCTGGCCGCCGGAGAAGACGTCGGACATCTGGCCGACGCCGACCCGCTCGGCGCGCAGCACCGCGTCGGGCTTGAGGATCTCGACGCTGACGCCCTTGGGGCCGATCGCGGCGGCGACGCCGCGCAGCAGCAGGGACATGCCGTCGCGGCGCAGGTCGCTGTTCTTCTTGACGGCGGCGCGGGTGGCCTCGTCGATGACCTCGCCGAGGCGCTCGACCAGGGTGGCGTGGTCCGGGTCCTCGAAGCGGATCCGCAGGAACTCCTGGCCGGACCACTCCCCCAGGCCCTCGGGCAGCCGGGACAGCCGCTGGGCGGCGCGCAGGGTGGTCAGCGAGGACTCGACCAGGCCGCGCAGCCGGTCCACGATCGATCCGCGGTTCTTCTCCAGCTGGGCGAGCTCGTCGGTGAGCACCCGCAGCCGGGGGGCGAAGGCCGCGGCCCAGGCGGCGGCGTGCTCGGGCAGCGCTGAGGCGGGCAGTTCGCGGATCTGCTGGCGGGCGGGGGTGCGGACGGCCTCGTAGCGGGCGGCGTTGGCGTGCCGGACCAGTGCGTCGGAGGCGTCGCGGACGGCGAGTTCGGCGGAGGAGAGCTCGCCGGCCGCGGTACGGAGGGTACGGCGGGCCTCGGTGGAGGTGGTCCGGGCCTCGGCCAGGGAGCCGAGGTACGGCTCGGCCGGGTCGTCCGCGTCCTCCTGGTGGTCGCGCAGGCCGTCGCGCAGCTGGCCGGCCAGTTCGTCGAAGTCGGCGGCGGCGGACTGGGCGGTGTCGTAGGTGCGCTGGAGGTCGGTGTGCGCGGTGCGGGCGGCGTCCACGGCCTCGCGGCACTCGGCGAGCCGGCTGGTGGCGGTGCGCAGCAGGGTCTGGGCGTGCTCGGGGTCGGTGGGGACCAGGTCCTCGGGCAGCTCGGTGTGCGCCTCGCCGTCGGCGGGGGCGGAGCGTTCGGCCTCGCCGCGCAGGCGGCCGAGCTGCTCGCTGGCGGCGGCGGAGCGGGCCTCGATGGTGGCGACCAGCTCCTCGGCGCGGGCGGCGGCGGCCTGGCGGGCCGGGCCGTCGGCGCCGTCGGGGCTGCTGAGCAGTTCCTCGGCGCGGGTGCGGACCTTGTTGGTGAGGCGGTCGAGTTCGGCCGCGGCGCCGGCCTCGTCGCCCTCGGCGCGGGCCTGTTCGGCGCGCAGGTCGGCGCCGACGCCGACCTTCTCGTAGAGCTGGGAGGCGGCCCGGTAGGCCTCGCGCAGGGCGGGCAGTGCGGCGGGGGCGGTCTGCTCGGCGGGCTCGTCGGACTGCTCGGCGGCGGGGATCTCGGCGCGTTCGGCGCGCAGCGCGCGGGCGGTGCGGCGGACGTCGTCGGCGGCGCGCTGGGCGGCGCGACGGTCCTCGTCGCAGGTGCGAGCGCGTTCGGCGCAGACGGCCTGGCGGCGGTCGCACTCGGCGGCGTCCTCGCCCAACTCGCGCTGGCGGCGGGCCCAGTTGGCGCGTTCGCGCAGTCGGAAGGCGAGGCCGGAGAGGGCGTCGGCGCGGCGCCGGGCGCGCTGGGCGGCCTCGCGGTGCTCCTCGTGCGCGGAGGCGGCGGTGGCGTGGTCGGTCTCGGCCTCGTCGTGGTCGGCGCGCAGGGTGGCCAGCGCGGCGGCGGACTGCTCGGCGTGCTCGCGGGCCGCCTCGGCGGCTGCGGCGAGCTCGGCGAGGGTGCCGGGCGGGCAGCTGGCGTGCCAGGAGGCGAGGCGGGCGGCGAGGGCGCGGTCGCCGCCGAGGCGGCCGGCGAGTTCGCGGATGTGCTCCTCGCGGGCACTGGCGCGGGCGCGCAGTTCGCGGCGCTCGTCGTCGGCGGCGGACTCGTCGTGCATGGCCGGGTTCGGCGGCACCAGGAAGAACGCGGGCTCGGCGGTGATCGGGGCGATCAGCGAGGCGGCGGCGCCCACGGCCACGGTGGAGCGCGGCAGCAGGGCGGCGGCCTGCAGGGCCTCGCGGGCGCGCTCCAGCGAGGAGGGGTCGGTGACCACGACGCCGTCGACCAGTTCGGGGCGGGCGGCGAGGATCGCCTCGTGGTCGGCCGGGTCGACGGACTGGGCGAGGTAGCGCCAGCCGGGCAGGGCCGGGATGCCGTGCTCGGCGAGGTACTCGACAGTGGCCAGCACGTCGGGGCCGGGCGGCAGCAGGCCACCGTCGCCGAGCGCGGCGAGGATGCGGGAGTCGTCGGCGGCGGCGGTGCGCAGGTCGAACAGGGTGCGCTCGGCGGTGGCGATGGCCTCGTCGAGGAGTTCGCGCAGGTACTCGGCGTTGCGGTCGAGCACGGCGGGGGTGAGGAAGCCGGCGTCCTCCTCGGCGTCCTCTTGGTAGGGCGTCAGGGAGAGCAGGTCGGCGAGCCGCTGCTCGGTGGCGAGCAGGGCGGCGGTGCGCTGTTCGGCGGCCAGGGCCCGGGCGGCGCCCTTGCGGGCGTCGCCGGCCCGCTCGGCGGCGAGTTCGGCGCGCGAGGTGGCCGCGGCGGCCTCGCGCAACCGGGCGGCGCAGGCCTCGGCGGCGGTGCGGGCCTGGGCGAGGGCAGCGGCGGCGGCCTTCTCGACGTCGGCGGCGTGCAGTGCGGCGCGGGCCGGGTCCACGTCGCCGTCGGCGTCGATGAAGCCGGCCTCGACGGCGGCGGCGGTCTCCTGCTCGACCTCGGTGAGGCGCTGACGCAGGTGCTCGGCCTCGCTGCGGGCCTTCTGGGCGGCGGTGGCGGCCTCGGTGGCGTCGGACTGCGCCTTGGCGCCGTCCGCCTGGAGCTCGCCGGCGCGCTGCTCCTCGGTGTCGGCGCGGGACTCGGCGGCCGCGGCGGCGGCCTCCAGAGCGCGGGCGAGCGCGGCGGCGGCGGCGGCGCGGGCGGCGAGCGCGGGGGCGGCGTCCAGCTCGGCCTCGCGGATGGCGGCGGCGACCCGGGTGACCCGGTCGGCGGCGGCACGGTGGCGCAGTACGGCTTCGGCGGCCTGCCAGGCGGAGTGCAGGGTGCGGGCGTCGATGAGTTCGCGGCGCAGTGCGGCGGCCTCGGCGGTGGCCGCGGCGAGGCTCAACGTGGCGTGCCGGTGGGTGAGTTCGTCGGCGATCAGGCTGTGCCGGGTGCGGTCGGCCTCGGCGGCGGTGACGGCGCTCGCGGCGGCGGCGACCTCGATGGCGAGGTCCTGGGCGCGGTCGCGTTCGGCGGCGGCACGGGAGGTGAGGGCGTGGGCGAGGCGGCGGGTGCGGCGTTCGGCGGTGCGGTGGGCCTCGCGGACGGTCTCGCGGGCGGTGGTGGCCTCGACGATGCGTTCCAGCAGGTCGAGCGAGCCGGCGGTGAAGTCGCGTTCGGCGGTGAGTTCGGCGCGGCGGCCGAGCTTGGCGGCGAAGCCGTGCACGAGGTCGGCGAGGCCGTCGGTGTCCCGGGTGTCGGTGACGGCACGCAGCAGCAGGTCGGTGAAGTCGCTGTCGTGCTTGACCGCGAAGAGGCCCGCCGCCTCGCCCTCGTCGGCGTTCATCTCGCGCTGGTAGCGGAAGAGTTCGGGGTCGAGGCCGAGTTCGCCGAGGTGCTCGGTCCAGCGGTCGTGGCCGTCCTCGAAGACCAGGTCGAGGTGGGGGTGGGCCTTGCCGGCCTCGGTGAGGGCGTCGCGGAAGCCCTTCATGGTGCGGCGGCGGCCGCGGGCCTTCTGGTCGCCGGCCAGGCTGACCCGTTCGGCGACCGGCAGCGAGTCGAGGGTGAGGCCGGGGCCGGGGCGGAAGGAGTACCAGGTCTCGGCGAACTTGCGCGGGTCGGAGGAGACCTGGCGGCCCCGCCACTCGCTGACCTTGCCGACCACGATCAGCTCGCCGGTGACGGTGTGCTGCCACTCCAGGGCGACGTGGCCGCAGTCGTCGGCGAGCAGGAACTTGCGCAGCACGCCGGAGCTGGCGCCGCCGAGGGTGTTGCGGTGGCCGGGGAGCATCACCGAGAAGATCAGCTTGAGCAGGACGGACTTGCCGCCGCCGTTCTCCAGGAAGAGCACGCCGGCCGGGGCGGGGCGGCGGACCGGCCCGTCGGTGTCCTCGCCGAACAGGCCGATCTGCTGCGGGGCCGGGTCGGCGACGGGCTCGCCGACGCCGCGCAGGTCGAGCACCGTGTCGGCGTAGCGGGCGCCGGCCGGTCCGATCGAGTAGAGGCGGACCCGGTTGAGCTCGTACATGTGCGGCGGTTCTCCGTGCGTCTATGGGGCGTCTGTGGGGCTGTCAGAGCGAGTGGAACGGCAGGCCGGCGTCGGCGACCAGCTCGTCGCCGGTGTCCGGCGGCAGCAGGCTGGCGGTGCCGTCGGAGACCGGGACGATGCCGAGGTCGAGCAGTTCGGCCATCGCGGCGCTGCCGGCCAGGTCGCGGACCTGGAGCTGGTAGCGGGCGGTGGTGCGGTAGGTGCCACCGGAGTCGTCGGAGACCTTCTGCAGGAAGCCGGAGTCGACCAGGAACATGACGGCCTTGGCGACGATGCCGATGGTGGAGCCGGAGAGGCGGCGGGCGTCCTTGGTGGCGCCGGTGGCGGTGCGCCGGGCCCAGACCCGCCAGGCGGCCTCCAGGCCGGGGGCGTCGGAGGCCGGGTCGGTGTTGGCGCCCTCGGCGTCGGCCTGCTCCTCCAGCCGACGGCAGGCCTGACGGACGAAGGAGTCGACGCCGTTGACGGTGATCCGGCCGAGGTAGCCGTCGTCGGCGAGGTCCTCGGGGCGGGGGAAGGCCATGGCGGCAACAGCGAGGTGGGCCAGGCCGTGCAGGAAGCGGTCGGTGGACTCGGAGGCGGCGCGGCGCGAGTAGTCGCCCATCCGGACGGCGAACAGCGAGTCCTCGGCGGCGGCGACGGCCATGCCGGCCCGCGGCGACACCTCCAGCACGACCAGGCCCATGCCGGTGGCGATGGCGTCGGCGAGGCGGGCGAACGGCGGGTCCTCGCGGTGGCGGCGGACGAGTTCGGCGTATTCGGCGTCGCGGGCGGGGAGCAGCTTGGCCTGGAGGCCGAAGGAGACCAGCCGAGCGGCGTCGGCGACGTCGGCGGGGGTGATCGGAGCGGGGGCCGCGGGTTCGGTCTCCGCCGCCCAGGACGTGTCGTGGTGGGTCGTCACGGGCGGTGCTCCTCGGGGCGGTTGCTGTTGCTGGTGTTCTGGCGGTGCGTCACGGTCGGTGCCTGGAATCTCGATGCCTGGAAAGTCGGGTGCCCGGGAGGTCGGGCACCTGGAGGGCCGCTGCCCGGCCGGTCAGCCGGCGTCCTTGCGGTCGGCCGCCATCCCGACCGCGTCGAGCAGGGCGCTGCCGACGATCAGGTCGGCGCCGCCGAACTCCGGGTCGTGCAGCGGGGTGCCGTCGTCCACGGCGAACAGCAGCCGCTCCTCGCCCTGGCGGTAGGCGGTGCCGACCGGCGGGCTGGCCGCGTGCACGGCCAGCAGGGCGACCAGGTACGGGAGCTCCGGGTCCCGCTTGCGGGCGTCGGCGAGCAGGCCGGAGAGCCGGCGGGGGGCGTCCGGGGGCAGGTCGAGCAGCTCCAGGGCGGATTCCAGCTGGGCTTCGGAGAAGCGGCTGTCGTCCGGGGTGGCGACCAGGTCCGGGTCGGGCAGTTCGGCGCCGAGGTGCTCGCGCTCGACCGGCGGGGTGAGCAGCAGGTCGACCAGGTCGGCGACCCGGACGGAGACGGGCGTGCGCAGTCCGGCGCCGCGGGTGAAGAAGGCGCCGGTGGGGCGGACGGCCTGCTCGACCGGCAGCCGCAACACGGGGGCGAGCAGCTGTCCGTACAGGTCGATACCGCTGCGGGCGCCGGGGGTGGCGAAGGCCTGGCGGTCCTGCTCGGCGCGGAACAGCGGGCCGGCCTCCAGCAGGCGGGTCTGCAGCTTCGTGTGGCGGCGGATGCAGTCCTTGACGATGTCGAGCAGCTCGGCGGCGCGGCGCTTGTTCTCCGCCCCTTCAGGACTGTGGGGCTCGGCCTCGTCGCGGGCCTTGCGGATGTTGGTGAGAATTGCGTTCTCGTGCCGGTAGCGGTCGGCGATGTGGTCCAGCGCCTCGTCGATGAGGTCCGGGACGGCGCGCATCCAGTCGACGGCCCGGACGTTGCGGCGGGTGGCGTCGAGGGCGCGGCGCAGCGTCTCGGCGTACTGGACGGTGCGGTAGCGGGCCTGCTCGGCGGCGAGCTGGGCGTCGGCCAGCCGGCCGCGGCGGATCAGCACCTCCAGCTTGACCTCGGCGGCGATCTGGGCCGAGGTGACGTCGGTGTCGAGCGCGCCGACCAGGACGTTGACGGCCTCGTCGGTGGTGCGCAGGTAGACGCCGCCGTCGGGGCCGGGGACCTCCTCGATCAGCTTGAAGTCGTAGTCGCGCCGGACGTACTCGCCGTCCGCGCCGAAGGTGCCGTAGACGGCGCGGAAGCCGCGGTCCACGCTGCCGACGTTGATCAGCGACTCCAGCACCCAGCGGGCGACCCGCTCGTGCTCGGCGGCGTGACGGGTCGGGGCCTGGGCGGCGACCCGGGGCAGCAGCCGGGCGAGCACTGTCTCGCGGTCGGCCCCGGTGTCGAAGTCCATGTGCAGGGTGACCAGGTCGATCGCGGCGAGGCCGACCTCGGCCATCGCGTAGCCGCCGTACTCGCCGGCCAGGTTGACCTTGCGGTTGTCCAGGTCGTGCAGCGGGGCGGTGCAGGCCAGCGCCTTGAGCCGGCGGGCCAGACCTTCGTCGGCGGCGGGGCCGGGCGCGGGCCGCGCGGGGGCGGCGGGCCCGGCGGGGGGCCGGAGGCCGTGCTCGGTGGGCGGGTCAGCGATGGCGGTCACGGTGGACAAGATTAGAGGTTCGCACCGGCATCGACCGAAACGGACCTTGCGGGAGGGCTCGACGGCAGGTGGGCGGCGGTGCGAGGGGCTTATTCAGAACGGGGTTTCGACGCGATTCCGCCATTCCCGAACCGGTATTCGGGAAAGTCGTAAAGGCGTGCGCGGCAACCGTGATGATCGACCTATGATCACTCGACTGGTCAAAGCGGGCCTCGCCGCCGCGCTGTCCGCGACCACCTCACCACCGGAGCCGCCGTCGCGGCGCCGGCCGACGTGCCGAGCCCCGCGGCTCGGCACGTGACCGTCTCGTAAGCGTCTTGCCGGACAGCCGCCACCTGGACGCCGTGCTGATCGGCACCCGGCAGTCCGGGCACTACGAGTTCTTGACCTCCTCCGCCTCGTGGACGAGGGGATTCCAACCCTCACGGGTTGGGCTTTCTGCTTCACAGCCAACAGCCGACCTGGGGTTACCAGCGAAGGGACGGTGTGCCGCCCATCGGTCTCACATCAGCTCCACAGACCTGACTTCCCGCTAGCCCGGCGGTAGGCCCGGCCAGCTTGGCTATCGCTGACCGGACGCCATGAAGCCTACCACCCGTTCAGATTCCCTAACTGTCAGTAGTTGCATCGGCGGTCCGCCTCGCCGGCGAAACGCCGCATTCCCGACCTGGCCGACGGCATGGTGCTGGTCGGCGGCGTCCCCGCGACGGACACGTGCACCGACACCGCCTGCACGGTGACCACGCCCGGCGGCTCGGGCAGCGCGCCGGTCAGCGTGGTGACCCCGGGCGGCACGGCGGCGGCCCCGGTCACCTTCGACTACACCGGCGCCCCGCCCCCGCCGCCGCCCGCACCGGCGATCGGCAACATGATCGTCACCAGCGGACCGGTGGCCGGCGGCACCGCGGTGTACCTGCAGGGCAGCAACCTTTCGTACGGCTCGGTCGCCTTCGGCGGGGTGCCGGCCGCGCACGTCTCCTGCGGGCCGTCCTTCTGCTCGGCCACCGCTCCGGCGGCCGCCGGGCCGGGGCCGGTGAACGTCACGGTCACCACGGCGGGCGGCACCAGCTCGCCGGTGACGTACACGTACACGGCCTGACCGCTGCCTCACGGATGCCCGGGTGCCGCTTCGGCGCCCGGGCATCCGTGCGTCCGGGGGCGCTTCGAGGGCGCGCCGGGGAGGCAACAAGGGGTACATCGGGAGACGCGCTCGCCCCATGTTGAACATGTTCAAAAGATCGGTCTAGAGTCGGTTCCGCACAGGTGGGACAAGGCTCCGCCTGCTCTTCGGCGTGCTCAGCGGAGGTACGCCCGACATGGAGGTGTGCGAGATGGACGGCGACCCTGCGGTCATCCTGCGGCGGGCCCGGCGGTGGCTCCGGTTCTTCGTGGTCTGCCTGGTGCTCAGCGGCCTGACCGCCTTCCCGCTGGAGACCGAGACCCGCTGGCTGGTCGACTTCGCCTCCGGCCCGGCCGCTCCGCTGGCCGACCACTTCCCGGCCGCCCTCGCCTGGTTCGAACGGGTCCACCGGGGCATCACCGAGACCGACGAGCGCTACCCCTTCCTGGCGTACGGCACCGACTGGCTGGCCTTCGCCCACCTGGTGATCGCCGCCGCTTTCTGGGGGCCGCTCAAGGACCCGGTCCGCAACATCTGGGTGATCCGCTGGTCCGTGCTCGCCTGCGGTGCCGTGATCCCCCTGGCGCTGATCTGCGGACCGCTGCGCGGGATTCCGGTGGCGTGGCGGTTTATCGACATGTCGTTCGGGATCTTCGGCGTCATTCCGCTGCTGATCGTGCTGCGCTCGCTGCGTCCGCTGGAACGTTCCTTCCAGGAACGCCTGGCCGCGAGCTGAGTCGGCGACTCCGGAGCCGCCCCGAGGCGCGCGAGCGGAGACCGCGCGCCGGTGGCCCCTCCGGGGGCCCGGGTCACGGACATCGGGCTTCACCCGCAGGCCCTACCATCTGGCTCAACAGCTGCTGGGAGGCGGACGGGCGTGGCCGATGCGGTGATCGATCTCAATGCGGACCTCGGCGAGGGGTTCGGGCGCTGGAGCCTGACCGACGACGAGGCACTGCTGTCCGTGGTGACCAGCGCCAACGTCGCCTGCGGCTACCACGCCGGGGACCCCTCGACCATGCGCCGGGTCTGCGCACTGGCCGCCGAACGCGGCGTCCGGATCGGCGCCCAGGTCTCCTACCGCGACCTGGCCGGCTTCGGCCGCCGCGCGATGGACGTCCCCCCGGAGGAGCTCGCCGACGAGATCGCCTACCAGATCGGCGCCCTCCAGGTCTTCGCCCGCGCCGCCGGCTCACGGGTCTCCTACGTCAAACCGCACGGCGCCCTCTACAACCGGGTGGTCGCCGACTCCGAACAGGCCGAGGCCGTGGTGGCCGGGGTACTGCGGGCGGGCGCGGTCTGCGACGGACCGCTGCCCGTCCTCGGACTGCCCGGCTCCCGGCTGCTCGACGTCGCCGAGGGCGTCGGACTCCCGGTGGTCAGCGAGGCCTTCGCCGACCGCGCCTACACCTGGGCCGGCACCCTCGTCCCGCGCCGCGAGCCCGACGCGGTGGTGCACGACCCCGAGTCGGTGATCACCCGGGCCGTCGGCATCGCCCGGGACGGCACGGTGGAGGCGGTCGGCGGCGAGCGGATCGGCGTCGAGGCCCGCTCGCTGTGCGTCCACGGCGACACCCCCGGAGCCGCCCAGCTCGCCTGGCGGATCCGCGGCGCCCTCGCCTCCGCCGGGGTCCGGGTGGAGGCATTCACGTGACGGTCGGCGCGGTCCGGCGGGTCGGCGAGCGGGCGCTGCTGGTCGAACTCCCGGGGACGGCCGAGGTCGCCGCGCTGTACGGCTGGCTGCGCGAGCGGCAGGAGGCCGGGGAACTCGGCGAGATCGAGGAACTGGTACCCGCCGCGCGCACGGTGCTGCTGGACGGCGTCGCGGACGTCCCGGCGGTGGCAGCGCTGCTGCGCACCGCCCGTCCACGGGCGGCCGCGGCGGCGAGCGGGCCGCTGGTGGAGGTCCCGACCGTCTACGACGGCGCCGACCTGGCCGAGGTCGCCGCGCTCTGGGGAGTCTCCGAGGAGGCGGCCGTGCGGATCCACACCGAACCGGAGTACGTGGTCGCCTTCTGCGGCTTCGCACCCGGCTTCGGCTACCTCACCGGGCTGCCGCAGCGGTACGGGGTGCCCCGCCGGGACACCCCGCGCAGCTCCGTACCGGCTGGCTCGGTCGCCCTGGCCGGCCAGTACACCGGCGTCTACCCGAGCCCCTCCCCCGGCGGCTGGCAGCTGATCGGCCGCACCGCACTGGCGCTCTGGGATCCGGCGCGTGAGCCCGCGGCACTGCTGGCGCCGGGGGTGCGGGTACGGTTCACGGCGGAACGGGCTTAGGAACGGATCCGGCGACAGTCTTGGGGGCGGGCCGAGTTGAGCGAACTGCAGGTGGTGCGACCCGGACCGCTGACCACTGTCCAGGACCTCGGGCGACGCGGTGTCGCCCACCTCGGGGTGCCCAGGGCGGGCGCGCTGGACGAACCGGCACTGCGAGCGGCGAACCGGCTGGTCGGCAACGATCCGGCGGCGGCCGGGCTGGAAACCACGCTCGGCGGGGTCGCACTGCGCGCCCTCGGGCCGGTGCTGATCGCCGTCACGGGCGCACCGGCACCGGTGACGGTCGACGGACGGGCGGCCGCCTGGGGCGCGCCGGTCGCGGTGCCGGCCGGCGCGGTGGTCGAGGTCGGCGCGGCGACTGCCGGGGTGCGCGGCTACCTGGCGGTGGCGGGCGGGATCGCCGTCCCGCCGGTGCTGGGCAGCCGCTCCGCCGACCTGCTCTCCGGCCTCGGACCCGCCCCACTGGCCGCGGGCGACCGGCTACCGGTCGGCACACCGCCGTACCGGGACCGGGCCGACCTGGTGCCGCTGCCCGCTCCCCCGGCCGAACTGGTGCTGCGGCTGCGGCTCGGCCCGCGCGCGGACTGGTTCGCGCCCTCGGCGGTGGACCGGCTGGCCCGGGACGGCTACCGGGTCTCCGCCGCGAGCAACCGGATCGGCCTGCGCACCGAGGGACCGGTCGTGGGCCGCACCCGGGCGGGCGAACTACCCAGCGAGGGCATGGTGTTGGGAGCGGTGCAGATCCCACCGGACGGGCAGCCGGTGGTCTTCCTGGCCGACCATCCGACCACCGGCGGCTATCCGGTGATCGGCGTCGTGCCGGCCGACGATCTGGCGGCGGCCGCCCAGGCCCGGCCGGGGACGCCGGTGCGCTTCGTGCCGCTGCGGGAGAAGTGAGGGCGGGAAGGATCGAGGGCGGGACCGGCTGAGACCGACAGGGCTCAGGCCGACAGGGCTCAGGCCGACAGGGCTCAGGCCGACAGGGCTGAGGCCGGGAGGGCTCAGGCCGGAAGCGCCGGGAGCTTCACGCCCGGCCCAACAGCAGCTCCGCGATAGTGCGTTGGGCCGGGTCGAGTGCCGTCTCGCCCTCCTCCGCCGCCCAGGCCGCGTTCTGCAGCACCCGGGCCAGCGTCCAGGCCGCCGCCACCTCCCGGTCCAACTCCAGCACGTCCAGCAGGAGGTCGAAGCGCAGCCGCAGCACCCGGTCGGGGGCGCCGCCGGCCCGCAGGTCGTCCCAGCGGTTGCGCAGCGCGGGCAACAGCTCGAAGCCGGGGTGCCCGGCCAGCGGCTTGGGGTCGATGGCCAGCCAGGGCCCGCGGCCGCTGCCCGGCAGCGGGGCGAGGACGTTGCCGTAGTGCAGGTCCCAGTGCAGCAGCCGGTCGCCGGACTCGACCCGTACCTCGCGCAGGGCGGCCGCGCAGTCGGCGAGCAGTCGGCGCTCGTTCGGGTCGGCGAGGGCGGCGGCCGCGGCCGGGGCCCGCGCCAGCAGCCCGTCCGCGAGGCCGGTCAATGTCCGCAGATGACCGGGAGCCTGATGGGCCGTCAACTGACGCAGCAGCTCGGCGAGCACACGCAGCGCCGCGAGGTGGTCGGGCAGGCCGAGCAGCGAGCGTGACGGGTCCAGTCGTTCCAACAGCATGGAGCCGGAGGCCGGTTCATGGTCGAGCAGGCGGACGGCGCCCCGCCCGTCCCAGGCCCGCAGGGCGTCTGGCTCGCCGGTCGTCTCCTCGTCCACGGGTTGGAGCTTCAGCACCGCGGGCGTTCCGTCGGCCCGCCGCACCGGTAGCACCAGTCCGGCCACGCCGTGTGCCGTCGGCCCGTCCGGGCGCAGCTCCCAGCGATCCAGCAACTCGCCTGCCAGGGCAGGCAGTCGGGACACCCAGGCACGCCCCTCGGCGCCGAGGAACTCCTCCAGCGACCGGGCCAGCGCGGGCGGGACTTCGGGGACCTCGACGGGCATCGGACGGGCTCCTCTCGGACGGTCCCGCCCAGCCTAGTTCGCGCTCAACCGGTTCGGGCTCAATCCGCACTCGGCGCCGCCGCGGCCGCCGACGCGAAGCCCTCCGGATTGTCGAGCATGATGTTGTGCCCGCAGTCCGGAACGGCCACCACCCGCACGCCCGCCGCGCGCAGCCCGTCGACGCCCTCCGGCTCGCCGTCCGCCGCCGGGTGCAGGAAGGTGCGCGGGAGGTCGAGCCCGAGCAGCAGTTCGCGCATGGTCGGCTCGCTTCCCCGGGCGAGGTGCACGGCGCTGCGGTACAGGCCCTCCGGGCCGGCCAGCCGCATCGTGGACCACCAGAACGGTCCGACCCGCTCGGCGACCTCCGCGCGCCCGCCGGCCAGGAACTCCGCCTCGGTGTAGCCGGCGATCCCGCTGCTGCCGATCCGCTGGCGGCTGGGGGTGATCGGGTCCAGGTTGGCGTCCACCAGGAGCAGCCGCGCGACCAGTTCGGGATGCCGGTGCGCCAGGACGATCGCGATCGCGCCGCCCATGCTGTGGCCGACCACCTCGACCCGGTTCAACCCGGCCGCCGCGACGGCCGCCGCGACCGCGTCGGCGTGCGCTTCCAGGGTGTAGTCGAAGTCGGCGGGCCGGTCGCTGATGCCGAAGCCGAGCAGGTCGAGCAGCAGCGAGCGGCGCCCGGCGAGCAGCGGGTGGGCGGCAGCGGCGGCGAAGTAAGCCGGCGAGCTGGCACCCAGCCCGTGCAGGTAGAGCCTGGCGGGCTCGGCGCCGGGCAGCTCGACCCAGCGGATCCGGTCGCCGTTCGGGGTGACGAGGGCTTCACGCATGCGCGCACGCTCCTGGTTCGAAGTGGCTCGTTCGAATGATTCGAGTGGTTCGAGGAAATCGCCAAGAGCATACCTCGATGTCGAGGTATCGCGGTATCGATATACCCATGCCCCGAGTCACTGATCTGAGAGAGTGGCCCCATGCTGAAGCTCGCGATCCTCGGATTCCTGTACGACCGGCCGCTGCACGGCTACGAGCTGCGCCGCCACCTGGCCGGGCTCACCGGCCACATCCGCCCGATCAGCGACGGCACGCTCTACCCCGCGATCAAGCGCCTGGAGGCCGACGGCATGCTGGTCCGCCGGACCGAGCCCGGCAGCGCCGCCGCTCCCCGGCACACGCTGCACCTCACCGAGGCCGGCCGCACCGCCCTGCTCGACCGGTTGCGCGAGCCCGAGCCCCTGGACATCAGCGACGGCAACCGCTGGGCCACCCTGCTGTCCTTCCTGCGCCACCTCGACGACCCGGCGGCCCAGGCCGCCGTACTCCGCCGCCGGCTGGACTTCCTCTCCGAGCCGGCCAGCTTCTACTACGAGGGCGACCGCCCGCGCAGCGCCGAGGAGTTCGCCGATCCGTTCCGGCGCGGCCTGCTGCTGACCGCCCGCGCGACGACCGAGGCCGAACTCTCCTGGCTGCGCGCCACCCTGGCCGAGCTGGCGGAGGCCGAACGAACCGGCGGAGCGACGAACTGACGAACTGACCGAAAGACGCCGAACCGTCCTTCCCAGCGGACCCCGCCCGTGTTCCGATGACCCCATGGGCAACGACACTCACCTGGACGACGAACGACGCAAGGGTTACGACGGCACGGGCGCGGGCGCGATCACCCCCGACGGCTGCGCGGTCGAGGTGTGGACCCGCCTCCCGGTGGGCGACGCACCGGACGTGATCGAGGCCGCCGTCCCGCCCGGCGCGCGCATCCTCGAACTGGGCTGCGGCGTCGGCCGGATGACCCATCCGCTGGTCGACCGCGGCTTCACCGTGACGGCCGTGGACGAGTCCGCCGAGATGCTGGGCCGGGTGCGCGAAGGCATTCGCACCGTGCGCAGCCCGATCGAACGGCTGGACCTCGGCGAGCGCTTCGACGTCGTCATGCTCGCCTCCTTCCTGGTGCACGCGGGCGATGTGGCCGTCCGCCGGGGCCTGCTGGAGACCTGTCGCCGCCATGTCGCCGAGGACGGCTGTGTGCTGGTGCAGCGCGAGGGCGAGGACTGGCACCTGAACGTGCCGCGCGAGAGCCGGATCGGGACGGACGGGATCGCCCGGATCCTCTCCGCCACACCGGTGGGTGAAGGGGTGAACTCCGTCCACGCGCAGTACGAATTCCCGGACGGCACCTGGACGCAGACCTTCCTCTCCCGCCCGCTCAGCACGGAGGCCTTCGAACAGGCCTTGGCGGACGCCGACCTGCGGGTCGAGAGGTACCTGACGGAGGACCGCACCTGGGTCAGGGCCCGGCCGCACGGCTGAGCCATGGCGACCCGGAGCACGGGGCCCCGGAGAACGCGAGCAGAGAGCGCAATCGAGGAGCGCAAAGACGGGTTAAAGGGTGAACAAAGAAATGTCACCTTCACCCCGTACCATCGGCCGCGCGCCGGGCCCGCGCGCGGCCTGGTCCGCGCGGGTCGCGGTCGTCCGCACGCCCGCTCCGACCCGCAAGGACCCGCCATGCCGCACCAGCACGACGCCCGTCCGATACCCCTGGCGGGTGCCTGGTGATCGACTGGTTCCACGGGGCCGTTCTCGGCCTGATCCAGGGGCTCACCGAGTTCCTGCCCATCTCCTCCAGCGCGCATCTGCGGGTGTTCTCCGCCCTGTTGGGCTGGAACGACCCGGGAGCGGCCTTCACCGCCGTCACTCAGCTGGGCACCGAGGCGGCGGTGCTGATCTACTTCCGCCGGGACATCGCCGCGATCGTCCGGACCTGGGCACTGTCGCTGGTCCGCCCGGCGCTGCGTTCCGAACCGGACGCCCGGATGGGCTGGTTCGTGATCATCGGTACCCTGCCGATCGGCATCCTCGGCAAGCTGTTCCAGGACACCATCGAGACCCATCTGCGCGATCTCCGGATCATCGGCACCACACTGATCGTCTTCGGTCTGATCCTGGCCGTCGCCGACCGCACCCGCGCCGTCCGCCACGCCCGTCCGATCACCGACCTGACCCTGCCGCACGCGGCCGGCTTCGGCTTCGCCCAGGCGCTGGCGCTGATCCCCGGCGTCTCCCGCTCCGGCGGCACGATCAGCGCGGGCCTGCTGCTCGGCTACAGCCGGGAAGCGGCGGCCCGCTACTCCTTCCTGCTCGCGATCCCGGCGGTGCTCGCCTCGGGGACGCTGGAGCTGTTCAAGATCGGCGAGGGCCCGGCCCCGGCCTGGGGGCCGACCGTCCTGGCCACCCTGATCGCCTTCGTGGTCGGCTACGCGGCGATCGCCTGGTTCCTCAAGTACATCTCGAACAACAGCTTCGTGCCGTTCGTGGTCTACCGGGTGCTGCTCGGCGTCCTGATCATCGGCCTGGTGGCGGGCGGCGTGCTGGCCCCGGACGCGGGTGCGATCAAGTAGAACGCCGTTTCACAAGTCGAACGCCGGTCCGCGGAAGCACGCCTGAAAAGCAGTGGGCCGGGACACCGTCACGGTGTCCCGGCCCACTGAACGTTGAGGACCTAGCGCCCGAACTCCCGGGCGGCGGTCAATCGGCCGCGGACGGCGGCGTGGACCTCGGCCTCCTCGGCCGGGTCGGCGGCGAGCCTTCGCAGCCGCTCCAGCACGCGCGCGTCGCCCGTGGTGGCGACATGGCGCGCGGCGAGCTCGCGCGTGGACTCCTCGCAGTCCCAGAGGCACTCGACGGCGGGCCCCTCGGGGAAGTGCACATCGGTGGCGGCGAGCGCCCGGGCGGCGCGGCCGCGCAGCTCGGAGGAGGCGGCCTCCCCGTAGATGTGGCGCAGGACCGGAACGGCGTCGGCGGCGGCCAGCCGCCCCGCACCGTCGACCAGCGAACCGAGCCCGGGACCGCTGACCCCGCGCACGGACATCCAGCGGCGCAGCCCAGCGACCACCAGGGGCGCGTCGGCCGGCTCCCCGGCGTCGGCGAGCAGTTGGACGGCGGCCTCGCCGAGCGCGCTGTCGGCGCCCCCGCTGGCCGGGTCGGCCCAGCGGCGGGCCTGCGCCAGCACCTCGGGGCCGCGCATCCGGCCGAACAGCTCCAGCGCAGCCCGAACGATCCGCTCGTCCACATCAGCTGCGGCAGCCTCGATCAGTTCGATGGCGACCGGGTCGCGTTGGTCGACCAGGTAGCGCAGGGCGGCCCGGCGAGCGCCGGGCAGGCCGTCGCGGGCGGCCTCCAGCAGGACCGGACGGTCCTCGGGCCGGACCACGGCGGTCAGGCAGCGGGCGGCCGCGGCGGCACGGCGGTCCACGGCATCGGGCGCGGACGGGTCGTCCTCGGCCCGCTCGGGCTCCGGGCGGGCCAGGAAGGCGCCGACACCGAGGCCGCCCAGCTCGCCCTGGTCGGCCCAGGCCAGCACGTCGGCGGTGGACCAGCCCGGGGTGACGCCGCTGCGGTTCAGCTGGCGCTGCCAGAGGTCGAAGGGTGACTGCTCGCTCGCCGCGGCGACTCTCGGGTGGTAGGCCGCCCACAGCCGCCAGGGCCGGGGCTCGTACGCGTTGCGGATGAAGTCGCGCAGCTCGGCGTCACCCTCGGGGCCCGGCGGGAAGCGGTCCAGCACGGCGGTGCCGAGCAGCAGCAGGCCGCGGTCGTCGTCGCGCAGGGCGAGCTCGTCCAGGGCCCAGGCCCAGTTGGCACCCGTGGCGGCGTACTCGCGCAGCATCAGCAGCGCGTCGCGCCGGCCGTAGGCGGCGAGGTGGCCCAGGACGGAGAGAGCGAGACCGGTGCGGTTCTCGTCGTCGCTGACGAGGTCCTCGGCGGAGTGGAGGTGGTCCTCGATCCCGTCGAGGGAGGCCTCCAGCTCCATGTAGAGGCGGGCGTAGTAGAGGGAGCGGCTCTCGACCTGCCAGTCGGCCCGCGGATCCCTGGTGACGCACTCCTCCAGCGCGGCGATGGCCTCGGCACGGTCGGCGGCCAGCGCATGGAGCTGCCCGTCACCACGGCCTCGCTGCAGGAGGCCTAGGAGGCTGGCACTGGGTGCTATCACTGGCTCGAACATGAGGTCAGCATCCGTTGCGGCGGTCGTAGTGGCAACGGGATTTCCGTCGCCGGGGTCTCTGGTCGGTACTGCGGTGGGCGCCCGGGCGCCGGAATCACCGAAGGTTACCGCCTCGGGCCCCCTTCCGCACACAGGGCGACGAAGGCTGCTGCCACAGTGGCATATGCCAGGGGAATTTTGCCCTCGATCTGTCCAAATCGCCCACAGCGATGAGGACGCTGTGCGACAGTCTTCTCACTACCCCAACGACCCGCACACGGCTGGTCGCACCGAGCGATGGACCCGTCATGAACATGCCTTTAGGCGCCACCTGCCCGCCGGACAGCGCCGCGGTGGACGGCCCGGCGGGCGCGGACGGCCCGGGCTCCGCGGGCGGCACGGACCGCGCCCGCGACGAGACGGGCGACGGCGCCGACAGCGGAACGGACGGCAGAGTGGACGGCACGGCGCAGGAGCCGTCCGGCCCCCACCTCGACAACGGCGGCACCGACGACCGGATCGTCGGCTCGGCCGAGTGGGACCTGCTGACCGACGGCATCCAGTGGAACGCGGAGACCTACCTCCTCCTCGGCTGCGACCCGGGCCACGGCCCGCTCAGTCTCGACCGGCTGCCCGACCGCCTCCCCGAGGCGGACCGGCCGGTGCTGCGCCGGATGATGACCGACGCCCTGGTGCACGGCCGCCCGGCCGCCGGCACCCTGCGGATCCGCCGGACCGACGGACGGCACAACAGCGTCGAGTGCGCGGGCGAACCCGTGCTCGGCGCGGACGGCACCGTCACCTCGCTGCGGATGCTGCTGCGGCCGGCCCCGCCGGCCTGAGTCACGGCGGCCCCGCGGCCCCGCTCCTCCTCGAACGGCTCGCGCGAACCGCCCGCCTCACGACAGCCGCGGCCGGTTCTTGGCGTCCGCCGCCCGCAGCTCCCGCCCGAGCTCCGCCCGCAGCTCGTCCACCACCGGCAGCCCCCGGTACCGCGCGGTCAGCCGGTACATCTCGCGCAGCCGGTCCCAGGTCCGGTGCGAGGAGTTCTGGCCGATCAGGTTCATCACCATCTTGGCCTGGAACTCCGCCGCGTCCGGCTCCCCGGTGATCCAGTGCACCGAGGCCAGGGTGATCCGGTCGAACAGTGCCGAGCGCAGCTGCCCGGTGCCCTCCCGCAGGGTGATCACCCGCTCCGCGTGCCGCTGGGCCAGGGCGGCCGCCGACTGGTCGTGCTCGGACAGCGTGCGCAGCACCAGGGCCTGCATGCCACGCAGCTCCGCCTCGTCGAAGACCTGCATCCAGTTCGGCGCCGGCTCCTGCGCGTCCTCCGTGAACAGTTCCTCCGCCTCGCCGAGGAGGCGGTAGGTGTCCTGGGAGTGGCCGATCGAGGCGTGCGCCCAGGCCTCGACGGTGTTGAACATCGCACGCGTTCTGGGCAGCAGCCGACCGCCCGAGGCCTTGGCCGCCGACATCAGGTCGATCGCGTCGTCGGCCCGGCCCAGGTGCACCATCTGCCGCGCCGCCCGGGAGATCGCCTCGCCGGCCCGCGGCCGGTCGCCGGCCTCCTTGGCCGCCTCGGCCGCGATCATGAAGTAGCGCTGGGCGGTGGGCTCCAGGCCCACGTCGTGCGACATCCATCCCGCGAGCACCGCGAGGTTGGCCGCGACCAGCCACAACCGCTGCTCCACCACGGGATTGTGGCGTCCCGTCAGAAGTCCGCCCACCTCGTTGAGTTGACCCACCACCGCCTTGCGCTGGAGCCCACCGCCGCGCGCCGCGTCCCAGGCCCGGAACACCTGCACCGAGCGCTCCAGCGACTCCACCTCGTCGAGCCCGACCGGGCCCGCGTCGTACACGTCCACCATCGGGCGCGCTCCGCCCCCGGTGACCACCTGGCGCGGTCCGGGCACCGAGGCCGCGTACGCGACGGCATCCCCGCCCAGCCAGCCCTTCAGCGAGTCGGCGATGACCGCCCCGGCCGTGAGCGCGGCTCCAGCGCCCACCAATCCACGTCGGTTCAGCATGAGGTCCATTCCCGTGAACTCGGTGAGGACCGCGGCTGTTCGACCCGGCGACCATGGCACTGCTGCGGACGGCTCCGCTCCGGACCTGGTGGGCCGGTGTCGTTCCAGACCGAGGTCCTCAGTGGTGACGACACGGCCGAGCCGCTCCGTGAACACGGCCGCCAGCACCCTCGGCACCGGATCGCGCGGGATCTCCCCCTGCTCGATCCAACGCCGTACCCTCGACGTGTCGGTGGACAGCTGCTGCTGCCCCAGCGCGGCACCTCGACGGTTGACCAGCCGCGCCAACTCGCCCTTGGACCATCCGGTCAGGACGAACAGATCGGCGAGTCGGGTGTTGGGTTCCCTGCTCAATGAAGCCCCCAGGTTCCTCGGCTTCTCCGAGGCTAGAGGCTCGGGCAAGTGCCAGGCGAGCATTCGCCACCGTTCGCCAGGGCCCGCCAGACTACTAAGCCAGTGCCCGACGGGTGTGTTGTAGGGGTGCGCCACCTCGCCCCTCGGGTCGGGCGGCGTCCCACCAGGGTCGGGGCATTCCCCCGACCGTGGCACGGGACGTTCCCGGTCCTCACTCGAGGGGGTGGCGCGGCCGGGTGGCGCGGGGGCGCCGGGCACGGCCACGGCGATCCGGCCGACCGCATTCCCCAGGATGCGGACGGCCGGAGCACTGCCGAACAGGGGTTCCGACCCCGCGTCCGTGCCCGGCGCCCGCGCACCACCCACCGACCGAAGCAGGGCCGCCGTCGCACCAGGAAGCACACGGCACCGGCCCTCCCCCGCCCCCGCGGGGAGAACCCGCCGACGGACCGGAAGGGACCACCCTCAGCCCATGTACTCCTCAGCGACCACCCCCACGCCGACCGCGACCCGCACCGCGCTGCGCCCCCCCACCGCAGCCACCGGCCGTCCCGGCCCGAAGCAGGTGCCCCCGGCGAGCCGTCCGGTGGCTCCGCGCGGCGCCGAGGGCCGGTCCACGGACGCCCGGGTCCCGGCCGGCCGTACGGCGCTGGGACTGCGCGGCCCCGAGGTCACCCCGCCGCCCGGCCACCGTCTCCCGCTCGCCCGCCAGGCCGACGGCCAGGTGCTGCGCGCCCGACGGCCCGGCCAGCCGGCCGGACCCGACCGGATCGACCCGGCGGCGCTGCAGACCCCGGCGGTACGGGCCGCGCTGGCGAGCGTCGCGCGGATATGTCCGGCGTTCACCCCGCGCCAGGTCCTGCGCGAGGGCAGCCGCCACATCCTGGTGGCGGGCACCATCGGGCGGGCGCCGGTGGTCGCCAAGTGCCTGGCGCCGCAGGCGGTGCGGAGTGAGTACTTCGAGCAGTTGGTGGCCGACTTCCACCACGAGGTCGCGGTCTACCGGGCGTTCGTCCGGCACCGCCCGCCGGTTCGGCTGCCCCGGTTGGTCGCGGCCGACCACGACCGCTGCGTGCTGGTCGTGGAGCGCGTTCCCGGGCGGCCGGCCGCCCGGGAACGCCACCCGGTCAACGCGCCCACCCCGGGCGAGGTGCGGGCGCTGCTCGGCGCGGTCCGGACGCTGAACCTGTGGCGGCCGCCGAGCGATGTGTTCCAGCCGCGTCTGGACTACCAGTTGGAGATCGCCCGCTACCACTCCGTGGGCCAGCTCACCGACCGGGACGCCGGCGACCTGCGCGGCCTGCTGCACGGCCTCGGCCACACCCCGCTGCAGCTGTGCCACGGCGACGCCCTGCTCAGCAACATGCTGCTGGCGCCGTCCGGGCCGGTGCTGGTCGACTGGGAGCAGGCCGGCTGGTACCTGCCGGGCTACGACCTGGCGGTGCTGTGGAGCGTGCTCTCCGGCGACACCGCCGCCCGCCGTCAGATCAGCCAACTCGCCCAGAGCGGCGGCACGCTGGCCCGGGACGCGTTCCTGGTGAACCTGGTGCTGGTGCTGATGCGGGAGATCCGGCTGTACGACGTGCCGGGCGCCGGCGAGGAGCAGCGGATCATGATCCGCCGGCTCTACGACGACGCCGCGCTGGCCCGTCGGGCCGTCCGGGCCGCGGTCGGGACGCGCTGAGGGCCGGGGTTCCGCGGCGGGTGCGCCCTGGGGGTGCCACGGCCGGTGCGTCCTGGGGGCTACGGCCGGGCGCCGCGTTCCAGCGCGGCCCGGCCGGTGGCCTCCAGGACGGTTTCCTCCGGTGCGAGGTGCACCCGGCTGCTGAGCACGTCCCGCAGGTAACGCTCCAGCGGGTGACGCCGGCTCAGTCCCGGGTTGCCGGTGAGCGCGACGGCCTGCTGGACCGCCGTGGTGGCGGCCCGGGTGGCCAGCAGCTGAGCCGGACCGGTCCGGGCCACCGCGTCCGCTTCGCCCCGGTCCACCCGGGGGGCCAGACCCTCGACCAGTTCCTCGGCGCCGATCAGCTGGGCCTCGATCTCGCCGAGGGCGCAGCGGTAACGGGGCAGGGTGCCGAGCGGTTCGGTCAGATTGGCCGGAGTGCGTTGGCCGAGGAAGCGAACCAGCCAGGATTCGGCGGCCCGGGCGACGCCGATCGCCACCGCGGCGAGGGCCAGGTCCTGCCAGGCGCGGGAGAGTGCGGCCTCCGCACGGTCCTCCTGCCCGGGGGCGCCGAGGTCGAGCGCGAGTTCGACCGGCACCCGCACCCTGTCGAGGACGACGTCGTGGCTGGCGCTGGCCCGCAGGCCGAGCTGGTCCCAGGTCGGGTCGATCTCCAGGCCCTCGCTCTCGCCGCGGACCAGGAAGGTGCCGATCCTCGGCTCGGGCTCGTCGGTCCGTGCGGTGACCGCCATCCAGGCCAGTGCCTCGGCGCCGGTGCAGTAGGTCTTCCGGCCGGTCAGCAGCCAGCCGCCGCCGTCCCGTCGGGCCACCGTCCCGGGCAGTCCGTCCGGCCCGCCCACGGGCTCCGCCCGGAGCGTGTTGACCAGTGCGGGCCCGCGCCGGGACTCGGTGAGCAGTCGCCGGTAGCCGGCCTTCACCCTGCTCCGGCGCGGCGGGCCTGCTCGGCGTGCCGGAGCAGGGTGAAGGCGGCGACCACGGCCACCGAGGCGTCGCCGCGGCCGAGTTGGGCCAGTACCCGGACGATGTCGGTGAGGGTGCCACCTGGTCCGCCGTACCGCGGGGAGACGGTCAGGGTGAGCAGCCCGGCCTCGTGGACCGCCTCGATGCCCTGGTACGGGAAGGTGGCGTCGCGGTCGTGCTCCTCGGCGCGGGCGGCGAGCAGGTCGACCACCCGGGGCAGTCCGGCCAGGGCAGCCTCGACCGCGGTGCGGTCGGGCACGGGCGACGTGGTGTGGCCTGAAACGGTGTGGCCGGAAGTCGACTGGCCTGAAGTCGAACGACCGGAACCCGATGACTCGGGTCGGGAACGATCGTTCGAGGGACGATCGGTGGCAGCGGTGGTCGTCATGGTGCTGGTGCCTCCGGGCGGCAGCGTGGGCTCAGCAAGTGCGGACGGCACGCCGCACGGGCGTGCGAAACCGGCTGGCGGCCCCGGAGGCCGACACGCGGCCCGCCCCCGGGTTCGGCACCGACCGGATCAGGCCGGTTGCCCGCCGCCACGGGGGCGAAAACCCCCTCAGCGGCCCGGACACGCCGCGCTGGCGGTCCGCCGCAGGTCGAGATGCCTGCGACGGGTCAGCAGCGGGAGACGGCACGGCATGTCCGCGACTGTACGAACCGGTGATCGAAACCGTCAAGCAGCGTCCAGACCCCGGGGGACCGGTCGGCCGCGCCGGAATCAGCCCTGCTGGAACATGTCGGCCGGAAGCGGCTTCAGCAGCTGATACAGGTCGTCCGAAATCGGTCGGTCCCACGACGCGATGGTGACCAGGACGCCGTCACTGCGGCCGAACTGGGCGCAGAACACGCGCTCCTCGCTGACCTTGACCTTCTTCACGATCAGCAGGTCGTCCCCGAGCATGACCGGGAAGTCCTCGGCCGAGACGAACTCGACCGGCTCGTCGTTCTCCAGCGCCGCGAGCAACTGCCGCACCTCGAAGGGCACGCTGTCGCCGGTCTCCCGGGCGGGCGAGCCCTCGGGGAGATTGCCGATGAACATCGCCGGGCCTCTGCCGCCGAACAGGTCGTAGCGCAGGAAAATCCCCTGGCAGGAGCCGTCCGGGCCGGTCATCATGGCCGCACCGAAGTCGCCGGGCCAGTCGCCCGGGTCCATCGCGAGCACGTCGAAGTCCGGGCCGGCGGGCTGTCCGGAGCGACGGCGGAGAAAAGACATGGGAACATCGTACGTGCCCGGCACACCGCGCTCGCGAGGTGGGTGGGGCACCGACTCGGGACCGGCGGGAGATCGACGCTCAGAGACCAATGTTGACTCTGAGCAACCGTCCGGGCTACGTTCGGTTCAGCACGACAGCCGTTCTGGGTTTCACCCTCCGGGGGGACGGCACGTCGCAACGCGGCCCTACACGCGTATCCCTCACTGTGCACCTGTCGTGCCGAAAAGCCGAGCACCCAGCTTCGCCATCGCACACCGCACAACACACAAGCCAACAGTTCCATGCAGGTCCATGCACCACATGCAACAAGAGCCAGATCCGCGGGGCCCCGGCCCGTCGCTCCCGTGGATCTGCTCGGGACGCCGCCGCGTGGGGGCGTGCGGGTCCCGAGCAAAAGGTGCCGCTGTCCGAGTCGCTCTCGGATTCGGCGCCAGCCTCCCGGCGACTGCCGGCCCCTCGTGGGCCGGGACCGGCCGACGCACCCCGGTGCGCAGGGGATGACTGGGAGGATGGCCTGGCAATGCTGCCGGGCCGCACAGCAGGCGCCGTGTCTGGCCGCGTGGGGGCGGTGGGCACGGCGTCTGCCTGTGCTCATACTCTGAGCTGCGTTTGTCTAACAGTCAACAGAAATTCTGACGGGGCACGCTCAAAAGATCATCAGTTGTGATGTTCGGTACGGAAATCGCCTGCTGAACCACCGCGGAGCGGACCCGTCCGCCGTGCACTTCCGTGCCGGACGGGTCCGCTCCGCGGGTGCGCGCCGGTGGCTCAGGTGAGGCCCGACGCCGGACCGGAGCCGGGCTCTCAGGTGAGGTCGAACTCGCCGTCCCGGGCGCCGAGCACGAAGGCCCGCCACTCGGCCGGGGTGAAGACCAGGACCGGACCGTCCTCCTGCCGGCCGTCCCGCATCCCGATGTACCCGTCCACGAACGCGATCTGAACGTCCCCGACGCCCTGGCTGCTGCACAGCCACTCCGCCCCGGTGAAGTCCACCTTGGGCTTCCCGCTCGGCGCCAGCTCCGGCTGCGCGCCGACCACCTCGGTGTCCGTACCGCTGTTGACTGCCACTTACGATCTCCTCCCGACGGCATTCCGGAGCCAGCCTAGCCACACCTCCCGGGCCCGGTCAGCGGGTTGACGAGGACTCCTCCGGGAGGGAAGGCGGGCTTCGGAGGAGGCCGACCGGCCGGAGGAACGGTCGAGGGGCCTCAGTGCGACGCGGGAGCTCCGCGGGGCGACGCGGAGGGGCCTCGGGGCGCCACAGCGGCTCCGCCGGACTCGTCCAGGCACGGCCGAGGCGTGTCCCGACCGGCGGGCGCCGGGGGCAGCTGCCAGAGTGCTGCCAGGGCGCGCGTACGGCCCCGACCCCCCAGCCCACGACCCAGCCTTAAGGAGCAGCCGATGAGCCGCCGGGACGGAACCCGCGCCGACGTCATCCCCATCTCCGACGCCCCCTCGGCCCATCCTCCGGCGCCACGCACCCCACCCGTCCCCACCCCGCTGCCCCGGCCCACCCCCGCCCGGCCGTCCGGGCACGGCCGGGTCGGGATCGTCCTGGTCTCGCACAGCCAGGAACTGGCCACCGCCGTACGCAACCTGGCACTCGCTTTGACCGGATCCGACTCCCCCGCGCCGATCGCCGCGACCGGTGGCGATCCGGCCGACGGACCGGGCATCAGCGCGGTGCTGGTGGCCGCCGCCACCCGCCGGGTCGACCAGGGCCACGGCGTGGTGGTGCTCGCCGACCTGGGCGGGGCGGTCAACACCGTCCGGGCCCTGCTCTCGGACGCCGACGAGCACGGCCTGCCCTTCCCGGTCCGCTTCGCGAACGCGCCGTTCGTGGAGGGCGCGGTGGCCGCCACGGCGACCGCCACGGCGGGCGGGGACCTGGCAGCGGTGCTGGACGCGGCGGAGGAGGCCTACCGGCAGGGCAAGGCCTGACGGGCCGACAAGCCCTAAGGGCGCTCCTTGCCGTCCCAGCTGAAGATCGCCGGGCCCTGGCACTCCAGGGCGTGGCGCAGCCGCTCGTGCTCGGTGTCGATCATCGGCGGCAACTCGTCCAGTCCGAACCAGCCCACCTCCAGCGACTCGTCGTCGTTCACCCGCGCCTCACCGCCCACCGCCCGGCAGCGGAAGGTCAGCACCAGGTACTGCGTCACATCGCCGTTCGGGTAGGTGACCTGCGGAGACACGGTGACCGAGGCGAGCAGCTCGGGCACGACCACCACGCCGGTCTCCTCCAGGCACTCGCGCGCCACACCGTCGGCGGGCTGCTCACCCGGGTCGAGGATGCCGCCGACCGGCGCCCATCGGCCGTCGTCGGCCCGGCGGGCGAGCAGCACCCGGCCCTGGTCGTCCACGGCGACGGCGACGACGGCGCTCAGCCAGAGCGGCCGGGTGCCGACCACGGAGCGGAGTTCGGCGAGGAAGGGGGGAATGGCCATGCGGCGCAGCCTAGCGGGCCACCTCGGCCGGTCTCCGTGGGGGCAGTCTCCGTAGGAGCAGTCCGGGTACGGGCGCCACCACTCATCGCTCGCCTCCGTGGCGCCCCGAGCCACAAGGATGTATTCACAGTAAGGGCAGGATGAAGTGATTGTCCGGGAATCGTGAAAGAAGGGCGGGAGATTGTCGGACAGGATGAAATTCGGTCGATCTGACCAATTTCACTCGATCTGTTGATCTATCGCTCGGCAGTTACCGCCGGCTTCCCACTCGCTTCCCGCTAGAGCGCGGCGCGGCGCCGGTCGCGGAACACGCCGAAGGCGATCCGGCCGAGCAGCAGAACGCCGGCCGCCAGGCAGCCGGCCACCGCCATCGCCCAGGCCGGTCCGTCACTGTCCGGAACGATCACGGCCACGACGATGCCCAGCGCCAGACAGGCCAAACCGACCACCGCCAGCGGGATCTGGTGGGTGACCAGGGCTCCGCCGCTGCACGCGCGGGCCATCCGGGTCGCGCCGTGTGGGTGGACGGGATCACGGTCCGCATCTGCCATGAGCCCAAGGTACCCCGGGCACGCACGGCGGGCAGCCCGCGGCGAGTGAGGACTACGGCACGCGGGGCAACCGGCCGAACGCGGGTGGTCCTGGCCTGCGGCCCACGTGTTCATGCTCCACAATCAGTCCACGAAAAATCCTCGTCCCCCCGGTACAACCATCCCGGTAGGGCAGCGGTCTCAATGGCATCGAGTGATCCAGGAGCCGTTCTCGGGACGGGTGAGAACCCCCCACCGAGAACCGGAATATCCAGGGGACGGAGCCGCCGCCCCCTGGAGTCGGAGGCCGGGCTCCGTCCTCCGACGGGACCGCCACGCCGCTCGGCGACCGAGGGGGAACCGTTGCCGCAAACCCAGTCCACCACACCGATCTCCATCGCCCGCGCCAGGCCCGTGCCCGGCGTGCGGGCGCTGCCGCCGCCCGCCGGGTGGGCGGCCGACCACCACGGAACCGGCCGCCGGGGGGCCGATCACCAGGTGGCCGACCGACACGGCGCCGACCACCACGGCGCCGACCGACAGCAGGCGTCCGCCACCGCGGAGCATGCCGAGACGGAACACCAGGACGCACGGGGCGAATGGCTGCGGTTCGCCCCCGTGCAACCCCTGTTCCGGGCTCGGGCCGCCCAGCGACTCGCCGTCCTCGCCTACCACGGGGTGACCGACCACCGATCCTTCGGCGCCCAGCTCGACCGGCTGCGGAGACTGGCCACCCCCGTCTCCCTCGAAGCCGTGCTCCAGGCCGTCGCCGAGCGGCGGCCGCTGCCTCCGCGCAGCGTCCTGGTCACCTTCGACGACGCCGACCGAAGCGTCCTCACCCACGCCCTGCCCGCCCTCGACGCGCGCGGCATCCCCGCGACCGCCTTCGTCATCTCCGAGCTCATCGGCACCGAACGCCCCTTCTGGTGGCACGAGGCCGACTTCCTCGCCCGCCACGGCGGCCGCGCCCGCTCGCTCGACTGCGGCCACCCCTCCCAGCTGCTCCCCCGGCTCAAGGCCATGCCCGACCCGGACCGGCGCCGCAGCCTGCACGAACTGCGGGTCAGCGCGGACCGCCGGCCACCCCGCCAGGAGCAGCTCACCCCCGCCGACCTGCTCGCCCTGCGGGACGGCGGCGTCGCCATCGGCAACCACACCCAGGGGCACCCGTGCCTCGGCCGCTGCGACGACGCCACCGTCCGCGCCGAGATCACCGGCGCCCATGAAGCCCTCACCCACTGGCTCGGCGAACCCCCGACCGCCTTCGCCTACCCCGACGGCGGCCACGACCCCCGTGCCGAAACCGTCCTGCAGGAGCTCGGCTACCGCCTCGGCTTCCTCTCCGACCACCGCCTCGGCCCCCGCCTCCCCACCCATCCCCTCCAGATCAGCCGCCTCCAGGTCGACTCCACCACCAGCATCCGCCGCTTCGACACCATCCTCTCCGGCCTCGAACCCGCCTACCGCCGCTGGCGCCGCCAAGCGGTCGCCTGACGACACGCCCGTCGGGTGGGGAAGCCCCGGGGACCGGCTTCCCCACCCGACGCGCCTGCCTCGCCCTGGCACGCACCTTGCCGGGCAGGCAATCCGCTTACGGCTACCGGCCGCCCAGGAAGTCGGCCGGGCCGACTTCTGCGCGCTCGCGAGTGGTAAGCGCCGCTGGCGGCGGGACAAGGACGCCCGTGCCGTCTCAGGCCTTGGGTGAGAGTTCTGGCACTACATGAGAAGTCGGCCGGGCCGACTTCCGGTGCCCGTTGGGCAGGCTCGGCTGTGCCACTCCTGCGCGCGGTGGCGGGCAGCGGGACCCGGAGGTTGTGCCGCTGGGGCACAGGCTGGGCCCGAACGGCCATGCCTGGAAGAGAGCCAGGTCGGCGCGGCCCCGAGCATCACCGAAGAAGGCCCGCGCGAGTGGCCGAGGACCTGCCGGCCGGCTGGGGAGCCACAGCGAGAAGGGTCCGCCCGACCCGGTGCCGTCCGTGCGGGTGCCGTCCGTGCGGGTGCCGTCCGTGCTGGGCGGAAGCCGGACGGTGGTGCCGCTCAGCCACGGGCCGCGCCCGAGCGGCCCCGCGTGCGGGCAGCGCCCGCTTCCGCGCGGTGATCGGACACCGACGGAGAAAACCACCTCGCGCAGGAAGTCGATCAGGCCGACTTCCTGAGCGCTCTCAGGCACTGGGCGACAGGCGCCGGGCGAGAGGTCTGCGCTGCAGGAGACGTCGGCCTGGGCGGCTTTCGGTCAGGGGATGAGGGTGGCGAGGGTGAGGCCCTGGGGGTAGAGGGCCGCGGCGGCGGGGAGGGTCGCGGGGCTGCCGGCGTGAAGGACGGTGAGGGTGCCGGTGCCGGTGGCGGTGGGGTCGGCGATGCGGCGGAGGGCCTGGGCGGCGACGGCGTCGGCGGAGCCGAGGAGGGTGAGGGCCGGGGAGGCGGTGGGGGCGACGGCGGCGCGGATGCGGTCCTCGACGAGTTCGTAGTGGGTGCAGCCGAGGACGAGGGTGTCGGTGCCCACCGGTGTGCGGGCGGCGGCGTCCGCGATGGCGGCCGTGATGGCGTCGTCGTCCCCGTGCTCGACGGCGTCCGCGAGGCCCGGGCAGGCGACCTCGGTGACCTCGGCGGTGCCGCCGAAGTCGCGGATCAGGCCGCGCTGGTAAGTGCTGCCGGTGGTGACCGGGGTGGCCCAGATGGCGACGCGGCCGCCGAGCGCGGCGGCGGGCTTGATCGCCGGGACGGTGCCGATGACGGGCAGTCCGGGCTCCAGCTCGGCGCGCAGGGCGGCGAGCGCGTGGACCGAGGCGGTGTTGCAGGCGATCACCAGGGCGTCGGGCTCGTACGCGGCGGCGGCCCGGCAGCAGCCGAGGGCCAGTTCGGTGATCTCTTCGGGCGTGCGTGGTCCCCACGGCATCGAGGCCGGGTTGGAGGAGAGCACCAGATCGGCGTCCGGGCGCAGCTTCCGAAGGGCGGCGGCGGCGGCCAGCAGACCAATTCCGGAGTCCATCAGTGCGATCTTCACAGGGCAAGACTTTAGTCGATGCGCCCGCCGGAGCCGGTTCTGCGGCAGACTGCCGGGGTGACCGCCCTGCTGTGGATCGCCGCGTTCTCCCTGCTGGTCTGGCTCTGGCTGGCGTGCTGCCACGGCTTGTTCTGGCGCACCGACGTACGGCTGCCGCCGCGTCGTCCGCCGGTGCGGTGGCCGCAGGTGGCGGTCGTGGTGCCGGCCCGGGACGAGGCGGCGGTGCTGCCCCTGAGCCTGCCGACGCTGCTGGCGCAGAAGTACCCGGGGCGGGCGCGGGTGATCCTGGTGGACGACCACAGCTCGGACACCACCGGCGCGGTGGCCGCGGGGCTGCGGACGATGGACGGGCTGGAGCTGACGGTGACCACCCCTCCCCCGCTGCCGCCGGGCTGGACGGGCAAGCTGTGGGCACTGCGGCACGGGGTGGACCTGGCCGGTCCGGACGTCGAGTACCTGCTGCTGACGGACGCGGACATCGCGCACGGCCCGGATTCGCTGGCCGAGCTGGTGGCCGCCGCCGAGAGCAACGGGCTCGACCTGGTGTCGCAGATGGCCCGGCTGCGGGTGGCGACCGGCTGGGAGCGGCTGATCGTCCCGGCCTTCGTCTACTTCTTCGCCCAGCTCTACCCGTTCCGCTGGAGCAACCGACCCGGTTCCCGGACGGCGGCCGCGGCCGGCGGCTGCTCGCTGGTGCGGCGGGAGGCGCTGGAGCGCGCGGGCGGGGTGGCGGCGATCCGGGGCGCGGTGATCGACGACGTGTCGCTGGCCCGGGCGGTGAAGTCCTCGGGCGGGCGGACCTGGCTGGGTCTGGCCGACGAGGTGGACAGCGTCCGTCCGTACCCGCGGCTGGAGCAGTTGTGGCGGATGGTGTCGCGCAGCGCGTACGCCCAGTTGAAGCACTCGCCGCCGCTGCTGCTCGGGACGGTGCTGGGGCTGACGCTGGTGTACCTGGTGCCGCCGGTGGCGGCGGTGGCCGGGCTGGTGGACGGGGCTCCGGCGGTGGCGGCGGCGGGCGGGGCGGCCTGGGCACTGATGGCGGGGACGTACCTGCCGATGGTCCGGTACTACGGGCAGCCGGCCGCGGCCGTGCTGCTCCTGCCGTTCACGGCCGCGCTGTACCTGCTGATGACGGTGGACTCGGCGGTGCAGCACTGGCGCGGCCGGGGCGCGGCCTGGAAGGGCCGGACCTACTCGCGGACGTGAGAAGCGGGCGTGAGAAGCCGGCACGGGAGTCGGGGCACGAGGAGCGGGCATGAGGAAAGCCCGGGCGCCCCGGGCCGGACGGATCCATACTGCTCGGATGGACCGTCAGCAGCTCTCCCGCCTCGCCCACGCCCACCACCCGATCGCGGCACCGCTGGCGGACGGGTCGGTGGCCCGGCTGTTGGACCGCGCGCTCGCCGGGCAGGAGTCCGGCCGGGCGCTGGACCTGGGCTGCGGCGAGGGTGCCTGGCTGCTGCGGGCGCTGGCCGCCCGGCCGGACTGGCGGGCGGTGGGGGTGGACCTGGATGCGGAGGCGCTGACCCGGGCCCGGGAGACGGCCACCGCGCTCGGCGTGGTCCGCCGGATCGGCCTGCACCACCTGGACGCCCGGGAGTTCACCGCCAAGGAGCCCTTCGACCTGGTGCTGTGCGTGGGCGCCGCCCACGCGTTCGACGGGCTGCTGCCGACGCTCGCGGCCGCCCGGGAACTGCTGGCCCCGGGCGGCCGGCTGCTGGTCGGCGAGGGGTTCTGGGAGCGCGAGCCGTCCCAGGCCGCGCTGGACGGGCTGGGTGCCGTCCGGGAGGACTTCGCGGACCTGGCGACCACCACGGACCGGGTGCTCGCGGACGGCTGGACCCCGGTGTACGGACACGTCAGCACCGCGCGGGAGTGGGACGACTACGAGTTCTCCTGGACGGGTTCGCTGGCCGAGTGGGCGCTGGACCACCCGGACGACCCGGGCGCGGTGGCCGCCCGCGAGGCCGCGGACCGCCACCGCGCCGAGTGGCTGCACGGGTACCGGGGGATGCTCGGCTTCGTCACCTACCTGCTGCGCCGCGGCTGAACCACCGCACGGGGAGCGCCACTTCAGCCTACTTCTGGGTGCGGGCGAGGAATTCGTCGATCAGCGGGGCGATTTCGGGCAGCTTCTCCTCCAGTGCGAAGTGCCCGGCGTCGAAGACGTGCAGCTCCGCCTCGGGCAGGTCGCGCAGATAGGCACGGGCGCCGGCCTCGGTGAAGAACGGGTCGCCAATCCCCCAAAGCACCAGCGTGGGCGGCTGATTGGCACGCAGCCAGGCCTGCCACTCGGGGTAGAGCTCGACGTTGGAGAAGTAGTCGAGAGCCAGTTCGACCTGGATGTCCTTGCGGCCGGGCAGGTCGAGGAAGTGCTGGTCGAGCGTCCAGCCGTCGGGGGCGACCGGACTCGGGTCGCCGGTGCCGCCCTCGTACCGGCTGCGGGTGATGTCCAGGGTGAGGATCGAGCGGGCGACGTCCCCGGCGCCCGGGACGCCGCGCTTGTTGGCGATGAACTCCCTTGCCTGGTCGGAGAGTCCCTCCTCGTAGGCGTTGCCGTTCTGGACCACCAGGCCGGTGATCCACTCCGGCCGGCGGGTGGCCAGGCGCAGGCCGACGGGTGCGCCGAAGTCGAAGACGTACAGCGCGAAGCGGTCCGAGCCGAGTGCGAGGCAGAAGCGTTCGACCACGTCGGCGAGGGTGTCGAAGCGGCAGGGGAAGCCGTCGGGCGCGGGGCTGTCGCTGTGGCCGAAGCATCACCGATGCGAGGAGGAGCTCAGTACTTCGGCAGCTGCTCCTGCTGCACCAGGTAGTCCAGCACCCCGGGCATCGCGTCGACGCCGCCGGCCTTGGTCGGCGAGGTCCGGTACTCGCCCTGGACGACCACGGTGGGCAGCTCGTTGATGCCGTACCGGACGAACTGGGCAGCCGCGTCGTCCACCGACTGCCCGACCTCGGCGGAGCGGTAGGTCCGGCCGAACAGCTCGGCGTCGACACCGTGGCGCACCGCCCAGTCGGTGGCGGCTGACTCGGTGGTGAGGTCGGCCCGGTCGTCGTGGATCGAGCGGAATGCGCCGGCCTGAAGGCGCTCGACCAGACCCAGGCGCTCCAGCGTGTAGTACAGGCGCGCGTGGGCACGCTGGGCGCCCTCGTCCGAGCTGCCCGGCCAGATCGCCGGGACGCGGCGCAGCGCGACGTCCGCCCGGTGCTTCTCGGTCCAGGCCTGCAACGGCTGTTCGAGCTTCTGGGAGTGGCCGCAGTCGTACCAGAAGAACTCGACCGCCTCGGTGCGGGCACTCTCACGCACCGGCTGCGGGTGGTCGAGCCTGACGAACTGGACCCCCTCGGACGGGGGTTGGTGGGACACTGCTCCGGCCTGGACAGGGGATGCGGCGATCCCGGCGGCGACGGCGAGCAGGACGGTGGACCGCAGCAGCGACTTCGAGTTCACATCGGGAAGTCTGCTGGTGACGGCTCGCTACCGACGAGTCGTCAGGGGTCGGCGGGCCCGGATTCGCCCGGACGGCGCAGCTCGGACCACGTCGGAGCCGCCCGTCAGTGCGAGGTGGGAGCTCCGGTCCACACCTCGGCGACCAGCCGCTGCCAGTCGTCCACCACCGCGCCCAGTTCGAAGTGCTCCAGCGCGTGCGCCCGGGCGGCCGCGCCGAGGCCCGCGCGGTTGCAGGCGAGCACCTTGGCCAGCGCCTCGGCCAGGGCGAGCGGGTCCCCGGGGGCGACCAGTGCGCCGGTGGCGCCGTCCCGGACCACCTCGCGCACCCAGCCGACGTCGGTGGCGACGGCGGGCACCCCGGCCAGCGCCGCCTCGATCAGCGCGCCGGGCACGCTCTCGCTGTCGCTGGTGAGCAGCAGCGCGTCGGCGGCCCGGTAGAGCGGGACGGGGTCGGGCAGGGGGCCGAGGAAGTGGGAGCGGGCGGCGGCCGGATGGCGGGCCAGGGTCTCGCGCAGCGGGCCGTCCCCGGCGACGGCGAGCCGGACGTCGGGCAGCCGGTCGAGCACGTCGAGGGCGAGGTCGAGCCGCTTCTCCGGCGCTATGGCGCCGATCCAGGCGACCAGCAGGACGTCCGCGGGCAGGCCCAGGGCGTGCCGGGCGGCGCGCCGTTCGGCCCGGCCGTCGGCGGGCGGATAGCTTTCGGCGGCACGGGAGTTGGGGATCACCCGGACCTTGCCCCCGGGGAGCCGGAACTGCTCCTCCAGAACCTCGCGCGCCTCGTCGGTGAGGGTGGTGACGGCGGCGGCGCGGTGCATCAGCGTGGCGCCGCGCAGCCTGCGCAGCCGGTTGGCGGTCCAGTAGCGGGGGTGGCCGACCGAGACGTAGACGAAGGGGGTGCGGGTGCCGGCCAGGGCGAGGGCACAGGTGGCCAGGGTGTCGGAGCCGTGGGCGAGCACCACGTCGGCGGAGCGGGCGGCGGAACGCAGCGCCCGCAGGGTGCCCGGGCGCAGCCGACCGGGGCCGAGGACGGCGGCGGCGCGCAGCCCGGCGGTGTCGGGGCACTCCTCGCCGCAGTCCCCCGGGCGGGCCGTGCCCGCGGCGCACACTCCCGGAACGGCCGCACCCGGCCGGGCGGGTGGCAAGGCCGGGTGCGGGGCGAGGGCGCACAGCGCGGAGGCCTGACCCCGGCGGCGCAGTTCCCGGTGGAGGTCACGGGCGAAGTTCTGGGCGCCGCCCCGGCGCGAGTCGCTGATCAGGTGCAGGACACGCGGGCGGGCTCCGGCCGAATCGGCCGCCGTATGGTCGGGCATGGACAGACCTTGGCACAGCACCACGCCGGGTACAGCCCCTTCGCGCAACCTGGCGGTGGCCCGTGCGCCCGCGCCCGTACACCCGATGTGCGCTGAAGACCCGCCGTCGTGCGCCGGTTGCGACCGCTGTGCGCCCCGTCTCGCCCCCGACAGCTCCGACCGACCGCCCTCCACTCCGCCGCACGCCGCCTCAAGTACCGGCTCGCGCCCACCGGTTCACCGTCCCGGACGCCGACCCGGGCACCGACAGGCCGGAAGGCTGAGCCGCCCGCGCGCCGACCGGGAGGGCCGGGTACGGCCGGGCGCAGCCGAGCCCGGCAGGTCGGCCGGTTACGCGAATCGGGTGAACGCGGTTGGACCTCGGCCCGGACCGCTCGGCAGGATGTCCGGCCGGGGCTACCCCGCGCCGCCCCATCTCCCCCTTCCCCGTTCGGATTTGGAGTCACCCGGTGTTCAAGGGATTCCGCAGCTTCCTGCTGCGCGGCAACGTGGTGGACCTCGCGGTCGGCATCGTGATCGGCGCGGCCTTCACCGCCGTCGTCACCGGGTTCGTCAGCGCCTTCCTCACCCCGCTGGTCGGGGTCGCCGCCGGGGCGGTCGGCGACTTCACCCAGAAGACCTTCGAGGTGGGCGGCACCAAGTTCCCGTACGGCCTCTTCGTCAACGCGCTGATCGGGTTCGTGCTGGTCAGCGCGGTGATCTACTTCGCCGTGGTCGTGCCGGTCGGCAAGCTGCAGGCGCGCTTCGAGGCGGCCGAGCCCGCGCCGGCCGCCAAGGCGGACTGCCCGGAGTGCCTGAGCTCGATCCCGGCCGCCGCGATCCGCTGCTCCTTCTGCACCTCCGAGGTCGCCGCCCGACCGGGCCTGCCCGCGCAGAGCCAGGCGCTGCAGTCGCGCTGACGGCCCCGCAGTCGTCGTCCGGCTCATCAGCCCGGCCCATCCTGCGGATCGAGGTCCGGATCGAGGTCCGGGCGCCCGGATCGACGTCCGGCTCACCCCCGGATCGACGTCCGGATCGCCCGCTCTGGGCTCTGACGGGAAATTTATTCCCGAAACATTCACGAGCCCCCGTCCTGCCGCCGACAGGGGCTCGAATGCGCCGGCGCACGCCCCGTCCGCAAAAGTTTCTCCGCAGCGTCCACAGCCGTCTACCGCCCGGTCACCACAAGGTCTTGTGGCGGCCGCGTCCGGGTACTGTTCGATCACTGACTGGGTGTCAGAGCTGTCCGGAACTGGGTGCCGATATGTCCGTTCTTCCTACTTTCGAAACCTTTGTGCGAGCGAAGACTGTGTAAACACTCGAACTGCTCCCCCTCCCACTCTCCTCAGCAGGCGCATTGTGGGCTTACCGTATGCCCCATGACCTCGCCCCGCTCCTACGACGGAGTCGGCTACCCCTCTCCGTCCTTCTCCTCCGGCACGCCGATTTACGACAGCCTCGTGGCTGAGCGCGGCGTCCCCCAGATCGCACCCATCAACGTGCCGGCCGCCCTGCCGCCGGCGCTGTCGTCCGGATACGGAACAGGCGTCGGCCCGTCCTACGAGAACCGGTACGGCAACGGGTACGAGAGCGCCGGCAGCAACCTCCCCGCGCTGCCGCCCGCCCGCCTCGCCCTGGGCCCCGGCCCGAGCAGCGGCCCCTCCGCCGGCCCCGCCACGGCGTACATCCCGGCGCAGCCCGCTCCGGCGTACGCCGCCGCCCCGCAGCCGGCGGTCCCCGGTTACGGCGCCCCCCAGCCGTACCAGCGACCGCAGCCCGGCGCCCCCGCGTTCGCGCAGACCGCCAGCGGCGGCTACCAGCCGACCGGCGGCCAGAGCTTCGGCGGCCAGAACACCTTCATCGGCCAGGGCGGCCCGCAGACCTTCGGCGCGCAGCCGACCGGCGGCCCGGCCGGTTTCGGCCACGGCCAGCCCGGCGGCCAGCCGCAGGGCGGTCCGCAGAGCTTCGGCGGGCAGCAGTCCTTCGGCGGCCCGAACCCGGCCGGCCCCGGCTTCCAGGGCCAGGGCGGCGACCAGGGCTTCGGCGGCGCCCAGCTGCGCCCGGCCATGGCACCGGTCGCGCCGGTCCGCCCGATGCAGCCGCAGCGCCCGGGCCCGTACGGCGAGCCGGCCAACTTCCAGGGCGGCTACCAGCCGCAGGGCCAGGGCTACTGAGCCGCTGGCATCCCGGGGCCGAACCCCCATCGGCCCACACCCGCACCACCTGAGCACCACCCGGCGACCCCTGAACGCCGGGCGAACGGAGAAACGGGTCATCCACGGACCGCCCGGAACGCCCCCCACGGCGTCCCGGGCGGTCCGTGCGCTCAGGGGGAGGTCCGGAGGGCGCGGGCGTGCGGGGGGTCGTGCGCGTGCGGGGCGGTCCGGGGGCCGTTCGGATGCCCACCGCGCTGCTGGCAGGATGGGGGAATGCGCCTCACCGGACTCCACGTCTACCCCGTCAAGTCGATGTACCGCCTGAGCCCGGACACCGCCGCGGTCCAGCCCTGGGGGTTGGCCGGAGACCGCCGCTGGATGCTCGCCGACCCCACCGGACGCTTCGTCAGCCAGCGCGAGAACGCCGCGCTCGGGCAGATCCGGGTCGCCCTGCTGCCCGACGGCGCGCTGTCGCTGACCGCCCCCGACGGCTCCCGGATCGAGGTCACCGCCCCCGCCGTCGCGGCCGGCGACCCGCTCGCCGAGGTCGAGGTCTGGGGCACCCGCTTCCGCGCCGTCGAGGCCGCCAAGGATGCGCACGAGTGGATCGCCGAGCACCTCGGCGACTACCGCCTGGTGCACCTGGACGACCCGCGCGCCCGGCCCGTCGACCCCGAGTACGGCCGGCCCGGCGACACCGTCTCGATGGCCGACGGCTTCCCGCTGCTGCTCACCACCACCGCCTCCCTCGACCGGCTCAACGAGTTGATCGCCGCCGAGCACCCGGAGGGCCACGAGGCCCTGCCGATGGAGCGTTTCCGCCCCAACGTGGTGGTCGGCGGCTCCGAGGCCTGGGCCGAGGACGGCTGGCGCCGGATCCGGATCGGCTCGCTCACCTTCAAGGTGGTCAAGCCCTGCGGCCGCTGCGTGATCACCACCACCGACCAGGAGAGCGGCGAGCGACGCGGCCCCGAGCCGCTGCGCACCCTGGCCCGGCACCACCGGCTGCTGCGCAAGGCCGCGTTCGGGCAGAACCTCATTCCCGAGCGCCCCGCCGGCGTCGAGGGCGACGTGCTCGGCACGCTGCGGCTCGGCGACGACGTCGAGGTGCTGGAGGACGGGGCACACTGGCCGGCCGACGGGCGCTGAGCGCCCGCCCGTGCCCCGGGTCGCACGCTCGTTCCGGCTCATCGGCATGCGCACCGCTCCCGGGGCGTCCGCACCCGCTCCACTTCCGGTGCTCCGGTACGGAACCCCGACTGTGCGCGCTCGTTGAACAAGTGGTCGGAACCTGTGGCCGCGATGGGCGCTACCGGTGTCCGCGCGACCGAGGGCGGCCGGAGCACCCAGACTGGCGCGCTACGGTGGGCGGACGGCCCGCGCACCCCGCGCGTACGGCCCGTTGATCGCCGGCACGACGAAGGTGGGGACGACAGACCGTCATGGCTGAGCACAGGGTCCGGGTCACCCAGGACAGCGCATCCCGCTGGCGTCGCCGCGCGGGCGAGTACGACACGCTCGCGGAGGCCCTGGCGGCCGCCGAGGCGGGCGACACCGTGACCGTCCGGCCGGGGACCTTCCGGGAGAACGTGCTGCTGGACAAGCCGGTGACGATCGTTCCGGCCCAGGGCCCGGGCACCGTCCGGATCGAGCCGACCTCCGGGGTGGCACTCACCGTCACCGCCGCCGCGACCGTGCGCGACCTGGTGATCGAGGGCGGCGACAGCTCAACCCCGGCCGTGCTGGTCACCGGGCCGCAGGCGACGCCCGCGTTCAGCGGCTGCCGGGTCGAGACCCGCTCCGCCACCGGGATCGAGGTCACCGACGGCGCCCGGCCGACCCTGCGCGGCTGCTTGGTCGCCAACCCCGGCGGCCTCGGGCTGCGACTGCGCGGTGAGGGCACCGCCGCCGCCTTCGAGGACTGCGAGGTCGCCGCGGCCGGCCAGGCCGGGCTCGCCGTCCTCGGCGGCGCGACCGCCGCGCTGGACCGCTGCCGCGTCCACCACGCCTCCGGCGCCGGGGTGCTGCTCTCCGACCCGGGCAGCGCGGCCGAACTGACCGGCTGCGAGATCTACGAGATCCGCGGCAGCGGCGTCCAGGCCGAAGCCCAGGCGGGCGGGCGGCTGGTCGACTGCGAGATCCACCGGGTCACCGGCAACGGTCTGACCCTGGACGGCGAGGCCGAACTCGTGCTCACCGGCTGCCGGGTGCACGACCTGCCGGAGAACGGCGCCGACCTGCGCGGACGCTCCCGGCTCAGCCTCGCCCACAGCACCGTGCGGGACTTCGGGCGCGGGGCGCTGTCAGTCTGGGACCAGGGCACCGAGGCCGTCGCCGAGTCCTGCCAGATCCACGGTTCCACCGGCGAGTACCCGGCACTGTGGGTCAGCGACGGCGCCCGGCTCACCCTCACCGACTGCTCGCTGCACGACCTGCCGGACGCGCTGTTCGTCCTCGATCGGGACTCCGCCGCCGTCGCCGAGGGCTGCTCGTTCAGCCGGATCCGCAGCTCTGCGGTCTCGGTCAGCGGCGGGGCCACGGTGTCCCTGGCCGGCTGCCGGGTGCAGGAGGCCGGAACCGGGCTCTGGTTCCGCGACCACGGCAGCGGCGGACTGCTCACCGGCTGCGAGATCTCGGACGTGGCCACCGGCGTCATCGTCACCAAGGGCGCCGACCCGGTGCTGCGCGACTGCACCGTGCGGGCCAGCACCGACGCCGGGGTGTACGTCTCGGCGCAGGGGCGCGGCACCTTCGAGGACTGCCGGGTCTCGCACGGCAAGGGCTTCGGCTTCCACATCATCGACGGGTGCCGCACCCAGCTCACCCGGTGCCGGGCGGAACAGAACGAGCGGACCGGGTTCGAGTTCTCCGAACCGGGCCCGGTCACCGAGGGGTGCACCTCGGACGACGTCGGGCCGACTGCCGCCGCGGGCTCGGCCGCCGAGGTTCCGGCCCCGCGGGCAGCCCAACTAGGCGCCGCGGTACCCGTGTTGGCCGCTCCTTCGGGCGCTTCGGCCGCCCCGGCCGGTTCCGCGATCGCGCCGATCCCGAACTGCCGGCCGGCCGACGAGGCGCTCGCCGAACTGGACTCGCTGGTCGGGCTGGCGACGGTGAAGCAGGAGGTGCGCACCCTGATCGACCTGATCTCGGTCGGCCGGCGCCGCCGCCAGGCCGGGCTCAAGGCGCCGTCGCTGCGCCGCCATCTGGTCTTCACGGGCGCCCCCGGAACCGGCAAGACCACCGTCGCCCGGCTGTACGGCGAGATCCTCGCCTCGCTCGGGGTGCTCCAGCGCGGACACCTGGTCGAGGTGGCCCGGGTCGACCTGGTCGGCGAGCACATCGGCTCCACCGCGATCCGCACCGCCGCCGCCTTCGACCGGGCGCGCGGCGGGGTGCTGTTCATCGACGAGGCGTACGCACTCGCGCCCGAGGACGGCGCGCGGGACTTCGGGCGCGAGGCGATCGACACCCTGGTCAAGCTGATGGAGGACCACCGGGACGAGGTGGTCGTCATCGTGGCGGGCTACACCGCCGAGATGGAACGCTTCCTGTCCGCCAACCCCGGTGTCTCGTCACGCTTCTCACGCACCATCACCTTTTCCGACTACACGGCGGACGAGCTGCTGGAGATCGCCCGGGCGCAGTGCGCGGAGCACGAGTACGCGCTCTCCGAGGCGACCGAGGGCGCGCTGCTGGAGCACTTCGCCCGACTGGAGCGCGGCCCCAACTTCGGCAACGGGCGCACGGCGCGGCAGGTGTTCGAGACGATGGTCGAGCGCCACGCGGTACGGGTCGCGGCGCTGGCCGACCCGTCGACGGAGGAGCTGCAGCTCCTGGTGCCGGGGGATCTGCCGACGGTGCCGCTGCCGTAGGGGTCCTGGGAACTCGCCGTCGACGGCGGGACGTTGGGCACGCATGAGCACGCTTCTGACGGGTGCGGCAGGCGGGTTGCTGCTGCCGGCCGGGCTGGTGGTCCTGTTCTTCCTGGGCGCGGTGGTACGGCGACTGCGCGCCCGTCCGGCGGCGGATCCGGCCGGTGGGCGCGGTGCGGGTGCGACCGCGACGGAGGAACTGCATGCGCTGCTGTATCCGAGCAAGCGGGTGCAGCTGGAGCAGCGGCGGATCGAGCTGGTGTTGCGGGACGACGAGCACGACGGCGCGCCGAAGCGCACGGAGATCGACCTTGCGGGTGGGCGGGCGGTGCTCCGGCGGCCGAGTGACGACTGACAGCTGGCAGTCGGCAGCTGGCAGTCGGCAGGCTTCAGCGAACAGATAACAGGTTTCAGATTTCAGATTCTGTCTGCTGAAATCTGTTATCTGTTCGCCACCTGACGGAACGTCAGCCTATCCAGGCGCCGCCCTTCAGGAAGGACTCCAGGGCGGCCCGGTACGGCGCGATGTCGATCCGCTCGCCCGCCAGCCAGTCGTCCGAGTAGTACTTGTCCAGGTAGCGGTCCCCCGGGTCGCAGATCAGGCTGACCACGCTGCCCGTGTGCCCGGCCGCCCGCATCTCGGCGACGATCCGCAGCGCGCTCCACAGTCCCGTTCCGGTGGAGGCACCCGCCTTCTTGCCGAGCACCTGCTCCAGCACCCGCACCGCGGCGATCGAGGCGGCGTCCGGCACCTTCATCATCCGGTCGACCGCCCCGGGAACGAAGCTCGGCTCCATCCGGGGCCTTCCGATGCCCTCGATCCGGGAGCCGCTGTCGCAGACGGCGTCCGGATCGTGGTTCACCCAGCCGTCGAAGAAGCAGGAGTTCTCCGGATCCGCCACGCAGATCTGGGTGTCGTACTGCATGTAGTGCACGAACCGGGCGATGGTCGCCGAGGTGCCGCCGGTGCCGGCGGTGGCGACGATCCAGGCCGGCTCGGGGTGCGGTTCCAGGCGCAGCTGGGCGAAGACCGACTCGGCGATGTTGTTGTTGCCGCGCCAGTCGGTGGCCCGCTCGGCGTAGGTGAACTGGTCCATGTAGTGCCCGCCGGTCTCCTCGGCGAGCCGGGCGGAGGCCTCGTACACCTCGTCCGAGCGCGCGACCAGGTGGCACTCGCCGCCGTGGAACTCGATCAGGTCGATCTTGGCCTGACTGGTGCTCTTGGCCATGACCGCGATGAACGGCACCCCGATCAGCTGGGCGAAGTACGCCTCGGAGACGGCGGTGGAGCCGCTGGAGGCCTCGATCACCGGCTTACCCGGGCGGATCCAGCCGTTGCAGAGCCCGTAGAGGAAGAGCGAACGGGCCAGGCGGTGCTTGAGGGAGCCGGTCGGGTGGGTGGACTCGTCCTTGAGGTAGAGGTCGATCCCCCACTCCGTCGGCAGCGGGAAGCGCAGCAGGTGGGTGTCGGCGGAGCGGTTGGCATCGGCCTGGACCTTGCGCACCGCCTCCTTGAGCCAGGCGCGGTACTGCGGGTCCGAGCGGTCGACGTCGACGGTCGGCTCGATGCCGGGGATCCCACCGGGCTGGGTGCTCATTGGTCACTACTCCCTCGTTGCGGCCCCCCACTGCTCACTACGAGTGTACGAGGGTCACGATAAGTGACCGTTTCCAGAAGCCCAGCTTCCGCTTATCGCCCCTTCGACAATACGGACAACACGGACACCCCGTCCTACACGGGCACCGACTGCGGATCGGCCAGGTACGGCCCCCAGCCCAGCTCGGCCGCACCCGCGAGCGCACCGTGCGCCAGCTCGGCCCCGACGATCGGCACCCGCCCGCTGCGCCCCCACAGGCAGCGCTCGGCGACCACCGCGCGCAGCCGGTCGGGGGCGGCCTCCAGCAGGTCGAGGTGGAGGCCGCTGAGCACCACCCGGTCCGGGTTGAGGATGTTGGCGACGCCCGCCAGCCCGAGCCCGAGCCGGTCGATGACGTGCTCCACCGCCGCCCGCGCCCGCTCATCGGTGGCGGCCGACCAGCACAGCTCGCGGGCCTGGTCGAGCAGTGGGCGGCCCGGTTCCGGGGTGAGCCCGGCGGCGGCGAACAGCGCGTCGGGGTCGGTCTCGGAGTTGAGACAGCCCCGGTTGCCGCACACGCAGGGGCGGCCCTGCGGGTCGACGGTGAGGTGGCCGACCTCCAGGGCGAGTCCGGCGCTGCCGGTGTGCAGGTTGCCGTCGATCACCAGCGCGCCGCCGACACCGCTGTGGCCGGAGGTGACCAGCAGCAGGTGGCGGGCGCCGCGCCCGGCGCCGTGGCGGTACTCGGCGAGCGCGGCGAGGTTGGCATCATTGCCGACGAAGGTGGGCAGCGGGCGCAGGACGTTCGGACCGTGGTCGGCGCGACCGACCTCGACGTCGTACAGGTCCGCGACCGGGGTGCCGCTGGGCCAGGCGAAGTGCAGCGCGGCCAGCGCGGTGCCGTCCGGTTCGGTGACGGGGTTGGGCAGCGCGAGCGAGGCGGCCAAACAGCGGCGGTCAGTGGAGCGGGCCAGTTCGGCGCCCGCCTGGGCGACCGCGCGCAGCATCCGGACCGGGTCGGTGGCGGCGGGCAGCGGCAGGTGGACGGGCGGGTCGAGCAGTCCGCCGAGGCCGACCAGGGTGACGCTCAGCTGGTCGGCGTGGATCTGCCCGGCGACCACCACCGGACCCTGGGGGTCGATCGCCAACCGGTGCGAGGGCCGGCCGCGGCCGCCTCCGGCCGGGCGGGAGTCGACGGCGATCAGGCCGAGCGCCTCAAGTTCGGCCGTGACCGCCCCGGCAGTGGCCCGGGTGACGTCCAGCGCACGGGTGAGCGCGGAGCGGGTGGGCGTCTGGCCGGTGTGGATGAGCGAGAGCGCGGGGCCGAGCAGCGTCCGACCGCGGTCGGGGGCCGCGCGGCGGTGGGCGTCGCGCGGCGCGTCGGGGTCGGTCCCGGAGAGGGGCCTCGGGCTTGAAGGTGAGAGCTGCACGCCCCTATTGTGACTTTGTGCCGCTTCGAAACAAAATCCGTTCCCACCCGCGCCCCGACGACTCCCTCATCCAGTCTCGCAGCACAACCCCGGCGACCGACAGTCCCTGGAGCCCCGCGCGGCTCGCACTCACCGCCTTCTTCGCCGTCGACGGCTTCCTCTTCGCCGCCTGGGTCGTCCGCATCCCGGACGTCCGCAGCCAGGTCAGCGCCTCGCACAGCACCCTCGGCCTGGCCCTGCTCTGCCTGTCCATCGGAGCCGTCCTCACCATGCCGCTGGTCGGCCGGCTCTGCCTGAGGTACGGCTCGCGGCCGGTCACCGTCGGCTCGCTCGCCCTGCTCAGCCTCGCCGTCCCCCTGCCCGCGCACGCCCACTCGGTGCTCTCGCTCGGCGGCGTACTGCTGCTGTTCGGCGCCGGGTACGGCGGCGCCAACGTCGCCATGAACAGTGCCGCCGTCGACCTGGTGGCACAGCTGCGACGGCCCGTCATGCCCAGCTTCCACGCCGGGTACAGCCTCGGCGGGCTGCTCGGCGCGGGCCTAGGCGGACTGCTCGCCGACCAGCTCACCACCGCCTGGGCGCTCGCGCTCGGCGGTCTGCTGGGCCTGACCGTCACCGTCGGCGCGGGCGTCGTGCTGCTGCGCAGCCCGGCGGCGCCGATGGTTACGCCGGAACGTTCCGCCAAGGACTCGGCGGACCGGTCGGCCGGGGGCCACGCCCGGCTGCTGGTGCTGCTGCTCGGCCTCACCGCGCTGTGCACCGCGTACGGCGAGGGCGCGATCGCCGACTGGACCACCCTGCACCTGACGGACGACGTCCACGCGAGCGCCGGAACGGCCGCCGCCGGGTACGCCGCGTACGCCTTCGCCATGACCAGCGGACGGGTCGGCGGCACCTGGTTGTCCATCCGGCTGGGCCAGAACCGGCTGATGCTGCTCGGCGGACTGGCGGCGGCGGTCGGCATGCTGGTCGCGGCGCTGGCCCCGGCGGTACCGGTCGCGATCGGCGGCTTCGTGCTGGTCGGCCTCGGTCTGGCCAACCTGTTCCCGCTCGCCATCGCCCGGGCCGGCGCGACGGGCGGCCCGCAGGGCGTCGCGCTCGCCTCGACGCTCGGGTACGGGGGGATGCTGATCGGGCCGGTGGTGATCGGTTTCCTCGCCGACGCGGCCGGACTGCCGCTGGCCCTGACCACGGTGGCCCTCGCGGCGACGGCGGCGGCGTTCCTGCCGTTGGTGGTGGGGCGTCGCTGACGGGCTGCGGGTTGTCGGGGGGCGGGGTAGTGGCGGACAGATGACGGCGAACAGATAACAGCGAACAGATGACAGATGACAGATTTCACCATCTGTTATCTGTTCGCTGTTAGTCACCCCAGCCCCGCCCCCGCCCCCGCCCCCGCTGCCGCACCCGCCCCAAAGGTGGCAGGATGCGGCCCCATGACGACCACCGGACGCATCCAGGTACTGCGCGCCAGCGAGCGCCCCGCCACCGCGTGGCTCAACGGGGGCGGGGTGACCAGGGAGGTCGCCGGGTTCCCGGCCGGGGCCGGGCTGGACGCCTTCGACTGGCGGGTCAGCCTCGCCGACGTCGCCTCCGCCGGGCCCTTCTCGCCCTTCCCCGGCATCGACCGGGTGATCACCCTGGTCGAGGGCGCGGGCATGACGCTCACCGTGGACGGCATCGAGCAACTGGTCGACGTACCGTTGCGCCCGTTCGCCTTCCCCGGCGACGCCACGACGGACTGCCGACTGCTCGGCGGCCCGGTGGTGGACTTCAACGTGATGACCCGTCGCGGCCGGGTCGAGGCCACCGTCGACCTGCGCAGCGGGCCCGGCCCGGTGGAGGTCCCGCCCGCGGCGACCGTCCTGCTGGTCTGCCTCGCCGGTTCGGCGACCCTCGACGGCACCGAACTGGCCCGCTTCGACGCCGCCCTGCTGACCAACCCCGGTCCGTACGAGCTGCGCCCGGCCGACGGCACCACCGCCGCCGTCACCTTCCGCACCGCCCGCTGAGGAACGCGACCGCCCGTGCCCCCGGGGCAGCCGGGGGCACGGGCAGTCACGGCGATCGCCGCAGCGAGCGCTCAGCCGCAGAGCACCGGCGTGGCGTGCGCCGGGTCCAGGGCGTTGGTCACCAGGTGCAGCGCCGTCGGCGAGAACGCGATCGCCACGTGCTCGGCGAGCGTGATCGGGCAGTGGTCCTGCAGCACCTCGTTGTCGACGTCCGGCCCGTTCAGGAACTGGGTCTGCCACGGGGTGACGACCTCGTCGTACACCGTCGAGATCACCGTGTAGCTCACCCCGGGCACGGTGTCGGGCCGGGACGCCATGGTCCGGTTGAAGTCGGAGCCCACCGCCTGGTCACGGCAGGCCTGGCAGACCGTGTAGATCAGGTCCGTGACGCCCGGGAAGTACGGCGCGAGCTTGGTGATCCCGTCGAGCGTCGTGCCGTGGTTGGACGGCGCCAGGCCGACCAGCTTGTCCACCTTCGAGGCCCCGCCGAGGAACTTCAGGTAGTAGTTCGGCAACATGCCGCCCTGCGAGTGTCCGACGATGTCGACCTTCGCCGCACCGGTCGCGTTGCGCACCAGGTCGACGAAGTTCGCCAGTTGGGCCGCCGAGGCGGGCACCGGCCCGAGCCCGCCGATCGGCAGCAGCAGGCCGCTGCCGGTGGAGGTGATGCCGGGGATGGTGCCGTAGTCGAGGGCGAAGACGCAGTACCCGAGGCCCTTCAGCAGCGGGGAGAGCGCCAGCCAGTTCTCGTAGCGGTTGGCGAAGGTGCCGTGCACCAGGACCGCCGGGTTGGGGTGCGCGGCGGTCGGTCGGCAGTTCCAGTCGTTGGCGCCGGGCGGCGAGGCCACCGAGTCTCCGTCGGGCGGCAGTTCAGCAGCGGCGGTGACGTCCGGGCCTGCGGCGGCCGGGCTCGCGGCGGCCGCCGGAGCGGCCGAGGCCGGGCCCGCCGTCGCCCCCGCCAGCAGCGCGCCCGCCAGCAGGGCCGCGCCGAAGGCTCCGCCGAGCCGACGGCGCAAGGGAGTTGCGGGGAAGCGGAGAAGTGGGGTTCTCAACTGTTGCCTCCACAGTGGAAGTTTGTTACCAACAGGTAACCCGAGTGGCTCAATCATGCGGTCGCCCCTCCGGCCCGGCCCTTGGGCGTTCCCCAGACCTGGACGGTGTTCTCTGTGACCGGTCACAACGCACCCCACTGCACGCCCCCGGACACCCCCGGAACCACGCCGACCTGGCGCGTACCGGTGATCGGCGGCCGCCCGGCCGACCAACTACTCCTCGGCGGCGTCCGCGAGTTGGCCGAGGGCGTGGTCGCCGCCCTACTGGACCGCGTGCCGGTCTACCGCCGCCTCCCGCGCGAGCAGCTCACCGGCGAGCTCACCCGGGACACCGAACGCCGCATCCGCGCACTCGCCCACGCCGTCCGCACCGGACTCCCCGCCCCCGCCGAGGAGTTCACCGCCGTACGGGCGGCCGCCGCGCGCCGCGCCGAGGAGGGCCTGCCGCTGGACGCCGTGCTGCTCGCCCACCACCTCGGGCTCGAAGTCTGCTGGGAGTTCGTCACCCGGGACGCCCACGCCGGTGACGCCGCCGACCTGCTGGTGCTCAACCGGCAGCTGCTCGACCAGCTCCGGCAGGCCACCACCGCCGCCGGCGCCGGCTACCTGGACGGCCGGCGCCCGGCCGGAGACCGACACTCCACCGCCCGGCAGTCCCTGCTCTCCGCGCTGCTCGCCGGCACCCCCGCCGAGGAGGCCGCCGCCCGGGCGGGCGTCCGGCTTCCGGCAGGCTACGCGGCGCTCTGCCTGTCCCTCGCCGACCACCCGGACGAGCACGCCCCGGGCGTCGACCCGGCCATCGCCGCCCACCGCAAGCTGCGTCGCTTCGCCGCCGAACTCGACCACCGAACCCGGCAGTCGGCGCTCACCGCGCTCACCCCATCGGGCGGCCTGGTCCTGGTCCCGCTCGACCCGGAACCCGAGTCGGCCGACGGCACCGCCCCCGAAGCCCCCTGGCCGCAGCTCACCGCCACCCTCACCGCCGCGGCCCGCGCCGCCGGGGCGCCCGTGCTGGCCGGAGCGGCCGCCGCGGTACCGGCCGAGGTGCCGGGCGCCGCCGCGCTCGCCTACGAAGTCCTGGACGTGGCAAGGGCCTTCGGCCGACCGGCCGGTCTGCACCGACTCGACGACGTGCTGCTGGAGTACCAGCTGACCCGGCCCAGTCAGGCCCGCTCCCGGCTCGCCGCACTGCTCGAACCGCTCGCCGACGGCGGGGAGTTGCTCACCACCCTGCGCACCCACCTGGCCGGCGGCCTCAACCGTCGCCACACCGCGAGCGCCCTGCACCTGCACCCGAACACCGTGGACTACCGGCTGCGCCGGATCGCCGTCCTCACCGGCCTGGACCCGTCCCGCCCGGCCGACCTCCTGCGGATCACCGCGGCCATCGCCGCCCGCGCCGCCGAACAGTCCTCCCCGGCGCGCTAGTTACACCGGGCACCCGCACCGCCGGGAACGGCTACGCGGGTGCCGTGGTGACGAACGGGGATCAGCGGTACAGCGACGCGTGGGCCCCACCCAGGAGTTCAGGCTGGACCAGGTCCGCGGCCCGACGACGACGTCCCGCCCGGTGCCGGCACACCGCTGGACGGCCCTCAGCCCTGCTCCCCCGGCAGCCGCAGGTCCCAGCCCACCAGAGCGCGCAGCTGCTCCGCCGTCACCCCGTCCGGCACCGGCCGGGGCGGCCCGTGGCGCAGCGGCGGCTGCCAGCCCTCCTCCTCGGTCCAGCGACGCACCACCTTGGCGGGCGCCCCGGCGACCACACAGTGGGACGGCACCTCGCCGCGTACCACGGCCCCCGCGGCGACCACCACGTTGCGCCCGATCCGTGCCCCCGGCATGATCACCGCGCCGGTGCCGATCCAGCTGCCCGCGCCGATCTCCACCGGTTCGTTGCGCGGCCACTGCTTGCCGATCGGCAGCTCGGTGTCCCGGTACTCGTGCGCCTGGTCGCTCACGTACACGCCGGGCCCCGTCCAGACGTCGTCGCCGATGACGATCGACTGGTGGCCGACGATGTGACTGTCCCGTCCGATCACGCAGCCGCCGCCGATCCGCACGATCGGCTCCGGCCCGAGGTCGAGGCCTGGCAGGAAGCCCGCGCTGATGGTGACCCGCTCACCGATGATCGAGAACGGTCCGATGGTGATCCATTGCTCGTTGAACACCGCCCCGAGCGGGAAGGCGAGGGTCGTGCCGTCCCCCAGCTCGCCGAACCGGTACGGGCCCGGGTTCCGGTTGGTGACCGCGCCGGTCCGCTGCACCCAGCGCCAGCCCCGGTGGACGAGGCGTCCGGCGGCCCGGCGGCCACCGGTCCGGACGGCGGAGAGAAGCGAACGGGTTATCGGCATGCGCTCACGTTACCGGCCCGTAGCGTCCGCCCGGTCGCCGGGAGGTCGACATCACACCAGCCCCACCGGCCCCAGCCGTACCGATCTCACCCGCCTCACCCGCACCGGCCTCGCCTGCCCCACCGCGCCGGCCTCACCCGCCGCGCCCGCGCCGACCCCAGGGCCGTCCGAAATCCGCCACCGGCGGCGGGCGGCGGTGAAAGACTCCGTCCCATGGAGATCTCCGCACACATCGACGCGCTGCGCCACGAGGGCACCCTGCTGACCGAAGCCGCCGCCCGCACCGACCTCTCCGCCCCCGTACCGACCTGCCCGGACTGGCGGCTGGGCGACCTGCTGCGGCACGTCGGCCACGTCCACCGCTGGGCCGCCACCTACCCGTCGAGGGGCCTGCGGGCACCGCTGGACCCGGCGGGCGAGCAGGAGGCCGTCGGACCGGCGCCCTCGGACGCCGCACTGCTCGACTGGTTCCGCGAGGGCCACGCCACCCTGGTGGCGACGCTCACCGAGGCCCCGGCCGAGGTGGAGTGCTGGAGCTTCCTGCCCGCACCCAGCCCGCTGGCCTTCTGGGCCCGGCGTCAGGCGCACGAGACCGCCGTCCACCGCTTCGACGCCGACGCGGCGGCCGGCTCGCCGGGCCCGGCCGTGGACACCGCGCTCGCCCTGGACGGCATCGACGAGCTGCTGCGCGGCTTCATGGTCCGCAGCCGATCGAAGGTGCGCAGCGACCGCCTGCGCACCGTCCAGGTCCGGACGACCGACGGCCCCGGCTCCTGGCACCTGACCATCACCCGCGAGCCGCTGTCCGTCAGCACCGAGGAGCACCCCGAGCCGGCCGACCTGACCCTCACCGGACCGGCCCGCCAGCTCTACCTGCTGCTCTGGAACCGGCTGACGGTCGAACAGGTCGAGCGGAGCGGGCGGTCCGAGCAGGCGGAGCCTGCAGAGCAGGCCGGGCAGGTCGAGGTCAGCGGCGACCGGGACCTGCTCGACCTCTGGCGGGACACCGCGGCGATCGGCTGACCCCGGGCGAGTCAGCCGATCCCGAGCCGAGTCAGCCAGTCCGGAGCCGAGTCAGCCGGGCCCGAGCCGGCGCGGCCGGTCGTACGCCGACTCAGCGCACCCAGGCAGCGGGCCGCTTCTCCAGGAACGCCCGCATGCCCTCCTGTGCCTCCGCCGAACCGAACAGCCGCGCCGACAGCTGCACCAGCTCGTCCGCGTCGCGCTGGAAGGAGCGCACCACCTCGGCGTTGGCCAGCCGCTTGGACTCGGCCAGCCCCTGCGGCGAGCCCTGGCGCAGCGCGTCCAGCAGGCCCTTCAGCACCACTCCGGTGTCCTCGGTGGACTCGGCGGCCCGGGTGAGCAGACCGATCCGGGCCGCCTCGGCGGCGTCGAAGACCTCGCCGGTCAGGTAGTAGCGGGAGGCGGCGCGCGGGTCCAGCTTGGGGCGCAGCGGCAGCGAGATGACGGCGGGCGCGAGGCCGAGCCGGACCTCGGTGAAGGCGAAGGTCGCGGCCGGTCCGGCGATGGCGAGGTCCGCCGCGCCGATCAGGCCGAGTCCGCCGGCCCGGGCGTGCCCGTCGACCACGGCGATCACCGGCTTGGTGCAGTCCACGATCGCCTTCTGCAGCTCGACCAGGCCGCGCGGGCCGACCGTCGGGTCCGCGCCGGTCGCCTCGGAGAGGTCCGCGCCCGCGCAGAACACCTTGCCGGTGTGGGTGAGCACCACCGCGCGGACGTCCCGGTTCGCCGCCGCGACCGCCAGTCCGGCGTGCAGCTCGGACATCAGGCGGGAGGAGAGCGCGTTGCGGTTGTGCGGCGAGTCGAGGGTGAGCGTGGTGACGGCATCGACGGTGCTGACGCGAACGAGGGGCTCTGCGCTGGTCATCGGAGTGGGCCTGCCTTCCGGCTGAGGGTGGGTCGGACTGCGGGCGCGGGGCCGGGGTGCCCGGACCGCGCCCGGACGACTCTGGCACGCCCACCCGCCCCTCGGCCAGAGCCAACCGCACCCCGGCCGACGCCGATTGCTCGGTGACCGGGCGGAAATCCGCTGGTGGCGGCCGCCGCACTCCCGGCAGCATGGGCGGCATGATCACCGAATCCCCCGTTCTGCTGCTCGCGCCGCGCATCAACGAGACCGGCCTCCAGCTGCGCACCGCCGCCGGACTGCGCGGCCTGCGGGCGCACACCGCGACGTCCTGGCAGGCCCCGCGCGAACTGCTCGGTGCGCCGGTGCACGTGTACGGCGGGCCGCTGTTCGGCGACGCGGTCGGACGGGAGCTCGGCCTCGCCCTGCTGGAGCCGGCCGAGGACTGGCTGGCCCGGCTGCCGCTCGCGCTGGCCGGACGACGGGTGTCCGCCACCACGCTGGCCGAGGCCCGCGGGCTGCACGGGCCGGCCTTCGTGAAGCCGCCGGCCGACAAGCTGTTCGCCGCCCGGGTCTACCCGGACGGCGGCGCGCTGCCCGGGCCCGAGCTGTTGGACGGTGACACCCCGGTGCTGGTGAGCGAGGTGGTGCGGTTCCGCACGGAGTACCGACTGTTCGTCCTGGACGGCGTGGTGCGGACCGGCTCGCGCTACGCGGTGGACGGCGAGCTGTCCGTCGGGCCACTCGGGCAGGACGGCTCCGAGGTGCTGGCCTTCACCCACGACGTGCTGGCCGCCTCGGCCTCGCAGGCCTCGCTGCCGAGCGCGGTGGTGGTGGACGTCGGTCGCACCGACCACGGCTGGACGGTGGTCGAGGCCAACGCAGCCTGGGCCAGCGGGGGTTATGCAGCCGAGCCGGACGCCATCCTGGACGTGGTGCTGCGCTCGGCCGGGCCGGATGCCCAACTTCCCGCCACCGACCGGCCGTTCCGGCGCGAACTGCCCGAAGTGCTGCGCTGACTGACCAGTTGGCCAACCCGCAGGCCGCCAGGGGGAATCGCTTGCGGTCCGAATGCGCGATGGCGCACGATCATGCGCCATGACCACCACGCACCTCACCCACATCACCGAGCCACCCGGCGTCGCCCCCGGGACGGGCTACACCCAGGTCGTCACCGGCACCGGCCGACTGGTCCAGGTCTCCGGCCAGGTCGCCTTCGACGAGCACCGGAACCTGGTCGGCTTGGGCGACCCCAAGGCGCAGGCGCGGCAGGTCTTCGAGAACCTGAGCCGCTGCCTGGCCGCCGCCGGGGCCGACTTCTCCGACGTCGTGAAGTTCACCTTCTTCATGACCGACATCGCCTACCTCTCGGCCATCCGGGAGGCCCGCGACGCGTACCTGGGCGACCTGCCGCTGTCGGCCGCCTCGGCCATGCAGGTCGCGGCGCTGTTCCGCCCGGACGTGCTGATCGAGATCGAGGCGATGGCGGTGGTCCGGGAGTAACGACGGCTCACGCCGCTCGGAGCAGCCGCCGGTCACGCCGCGCGGAGCCGCAGCTCCCGCCGTCCGGCCCACCGGACGGCGGGGCCCATCGCCAGGCCGGCCGCCGCCAGCACCGCGCCCAGCACGGCCCACCCGACCAGCCCGAAGCCGATCACCGCGGTGCTGACCACCGCCGGTCCGGCCATCATCGTGGCCGCCGAACCCGCGTTGAACACGCCCTGGTAGGCGCCGTGCTCCCCCTCGCCCGCGAGGTCGTAGCTCAGCGCCCAGCCGCCCGCCTGGCCCATCACCTCGGCCAGCGACTGCAACGCGATCCCCGCGAGCGCCACCATGGCGGCGAGGATCCCGGGCAGGCCGTGCGCGAAGGCGATGACCAGGCAGGAGACGGCCAGCACCAGTCCGGCGCGACGGCAGGCCCGGGCGGCGGCCGTCCGCTCCTCGGTGCCCCGGGTGGCCCGCACCTGCAGGGCGATCACCATCAGGGTGTTGACGATCAGGGCGCCGGCGACGGTGATCCGCGGCGCGTCGGTCTGCTGGACGATCCACAGCGGAACGCCCACCTCCAGGACGGCGAACTGCAGGCCGAGGACCGAGCACAACGCGGTCACGGCCAGGAACGGGCCGTCCCGCAGCGCCGGGTTGCGCCGTCGACCGTGCTTGACGCCGTTGCCCCCGGGATCCGACGGGTTCGCCGTACCGGGCGTGGTCGCCGTCACGGACTTGTTCGCCGTACCGGACGTGGTCCCCGTACCGGACTTCGCCTCGGGCTCGGCCGACGAAGGGCCGGCCAGGACGGACAGTCGGTAGAACAGCACCGCAACGGCAACATAGGAGACGGCATCGGCCAGGATCGCCGTCAGGTAGACCGGCCGGGTGTCCAGCTGGAGCGCGATCGCACCGAGCCCCGTCCCCACACAGATGCCGACGTTGGTCACCACCCGCAGGTAGGCCCGGCCCGCCACCCGGGTATCGGCCGGCAGCACCTCGGCGTAGAGCGCGTTCCGCACGGCGGCCGACCCCCGGTCGACGGCGGAGACGGCGCAGGCCAGTGCGACGAAGGCCGGGTAGCTGTGCACCAGCGCGTAGCCGGCGGTGCCGACCGCCTCCACCCCGACCAGCACCACCAGCACCCTCCGGGCGCCCCAGCGGTCGGCGGCCCGGCCGGCCGGCACGCTGGCGACGACCCCGCACAGGCCGGCGGCGGTCATCCCGCCGCCCAGCTGGGCGGCACTCAGGCCGAGCACCCGGGTGAAGAACAGCACCGCGACGGACAACGACAGGCCGTTGCCCACCGTGTTGACGAGGGTGATCCCGGCCAGCCGACGGACCGTCGGATCAGGGTGCAGTCTGCGCCGGAGAGCCGCAGTGAGGTGGCCGCCCGGGTTGTGCGAGGGCAGGGCGAAGGACGGTGCGGAGGACTCCGCCGGCTTGGTGGTCATGCCCTGATCACACCGCCGGGCGGGCCGCCAAGGGTATTCCTTTAGGCTCTGGCTGAATCTTACGAGGGGGACGTACGTGCACCGCTTCACACTCGGACTGGCCGACCTCGCCACCACCTGGTTCGCCGTCTCCCCGATCCACGAGGCGGTGCTCAGCCTGCGGATGTGGACCCACCCGGGCGTCTACCCGCTCCAGACCAGGGCCTTCGAGCAGCTCCGGCCCGCCTTCGAGCGGCTGGGACCGCGCCACCTGCTGCTCGCACTGGTCGCCGAGAACCGTTGGGTCCCCGACTTCCTGACGCCCCGCCCGACGGCAGCCGCCGGCGACTTCCGGGCCGAGCTGGCCGTCGTGCGCGCGCTGCCGCCGGAGCTGCTGCGCGGCGAGCTGGAGCAGGCCTTCCTGTCGCACGGGCAGCCGCTGCCCGCCCTGCTCGACGACGGACTCGCCGATCCGGCGCGGCTGTTGGCACGGATCTCCGACGCGCTGAAGGAGTACTGGGAGGCGTGCCTCGCGCCCGGCTGGTGGCCGCAGGCCCGCGCGGTGCTGGAGGCGGACCTGGTCTACCGGGCGCGGGTGCTCGCCCAGCAGGGCGCGGCGGCGCTGTTCGCGGACCTGGACCACCGGCTGCACTGGGCGGACGGCGTACTGTCGATCAACCGGCACTGGGGGGACGGGGACGTGGAGACCGCCGTGGACGGGCGCGGGCTGGTCCTCAGTCCGACCTGCTTCGTGCGCGGGGCGATCACCATGATCAGCAAGGACCGGGAGCCGCAGATCTCCTACCCGGCGCGCGGACAGGCGGCCATGGGCGGCGCGGGCGCGGACGCGCCGGTGACGTCGGCGGCCCTGGAGTCGCTGGTCGGCGCCCCGAAAGCCCGGCTGCTGACCCTGCTCGCCGAGCCCGCCTCGACCACCGACCTCGCCTACCGCCTCGGCGTCACCCCGGGCGCGGTCAGCCAGCACCTGTCCGTCCTGGCGGCCACCGGCCTGGTCACCCGCGCCCGGCACGGCCGCTCGGTGCTGTACCGGCGCAGCGTGCTCGGGGACGAGCTGACCGGCGGCCGGTGACGGGCGGCGAACAGCCCACCCCGCACGACGAACGGGGCCGGCGTTCACTCCGCTGGACGGAGGAACGCCGGCCCCACCCGGCAGCAGATCCGTTACCGCGAGGCCATCGCCGCCAGCCGCCGCGCCGCCCGGTACTGCCGCAGCACCTGCGCGAAGCTCGTGTGCCCCTGGGTGGTTCGGGCGAAGGCCCGCCAGGCGGCCGGCACCAGGCAGACCGCCGCGTGGAACAGGTACGGCCGCCGCTCGAAGGCGCCCAGCAGCTGCTTGCCCGCGCGCATCTCCACGCCCAGCCCGGCCTTGACGGCGAACGCGTAGTTCAGCGCCTCGCGCCGCACCGCCGCCGCGTTGCCCGCCTCCGCGATCTGCACCGCCCACTCACCGGCCAGCCGGCCCGAGCGCAGCGCGTAGGAGATGCCCTCACGGGTCCACGGCTCCAGCAGCCCGGCCGCGTCGCCCGCGACCAGCACCCGGCCGCGGGAGAGCGGCGAGTCCTCGGCCCGGCACCGGGTCAGGTGCCCGGACTCGACCTGCGGGGTGAAGCCGGACAGGCCCAGCCGCCGGATGTAGTCGGCGAGGTACTGCTTGGTCCGCTCGCCGTCGCCGCGCGCCGAGATGACGCCGACGGTCAGGCTGCTGGACTCGGTCTTCGGGAACACCCAGCCGTAACTGCCGCGCAGCGGGCCCCAGTCGAGGTGGATCCGGCCCGACCAGTCGGCGGCGACCTGCGGCGGGACGGGGATCTCCGCCTCCAGGCCCAGGTCGATCTGGTCGAAGGTGACGCCCACGTGCCGGGCGATCCGGCTCGCGCTGCCGTCCGCGCCGACCACCGCGCGCGCCTCGAAGCTGCGTCCGTCGGCCGCGGTGACCAGCGCCGTCCGGTGGTCACCGCCACGCTGCTCGACCCCGGTGACGGTCACTCCGGTGACCACCACCGCCCCGGCCAGCTTGGCCGCCTGCACCAGGCGCAGGTCGAACTCGTCCCGGTTGACCAGGCCGAACAGCATCCGCTTGGAACGACGCGTCCGGGTGTACCGCCCGTCGTACGCGAAGGTGACGGCGTGCACCCGGTCCTGCAGCGGCAGCTCGAAGTCCGGCGGCAGGCTGTCCCGGGAGGGGCCGATGATGCCGCCGCCGCAGGTCTTGTAACGGGGGTGCTCGGCCTTGTCGAGCAGCAGCACCCGGCGGCCCCGCGCGGCGGCGGCGTACGCGGCGCAGGCCCCGGCCGGCCCGGCGCCGACCACCACCACGTCCCAGACGCCGTCCAGCTGTCCCGCGGAGGCCGCCGAGGCCCCCGACGCCATCGAATCCACCGAATCCGCCGAATCAGCCGCAGCCGTTGACACCGCCGCCGAATCCGTTGACACCTCCGCCGAAGCCGTCGGCACCTGCGGAGACGCCGTTGACACCTGCGCGGACGCCTCGCCTCCGACCGACGCGGTCGTACGGTCGAGCGGGCTACGGGAATCGGAGCTTCCGGAGTCAGTCACGTCGAGCAATCCTATGCGTCCGCACAGCCACCCGGACGCCGCACCACCCGACAATCGCCTCCGCCTATGATCGGCGGTACCCCAAACCGACCCCTCCGCCCGTACCACCCCACGGGCGGACCCGTCCCCTCGGAGCCCCGATGTCACAGCCCCTGGCCGACGCCGTCCGGTCCCTGATGGACCGTGCCCGCACCGACCTCACCGAACTGGTCGCCTTCCCGTCGGTCGCCGACCCGCGCCAGTTCCCGGTCGAGGAGTGCCAGAAGGCCGCTCGCTGGGTCGCCGACGCCTTCGCCGCCGAGGGCCTGACCAAGATCCAGCTGCTGGACACCCCGGACGGCACCCAGTCCGTCTACGGCGAGCTGCCCGGCCCCGAGGGCGCCCCGACCGTCCTGCTCTACTCGCACTACGACGTCCAGCCCCCGCTCGACGAGGCCGCCTGGACCAGCCCCGCCTTCGAACTGACCGAGCGTGACGGCCGCTGGTACGGGCGCGGCGCCGCCGACTGCAAGGGCAACATCCTGATGCACCTGACCGCGCTGCGGGCGCTGCGCCAGGTGTACGGGGACGCCTACCCGGTCGGCCTGAAGATCATCGTGGAGGGCTCGGAGGAGCAGGGCACCGGCGGCCTGGAGCGCTACGCCGAGGCCCACCCCGAGCTGCTCGCCGCCGACGCCATCATCATCGGCGACACCGGCAACTTCGCCGCCGGCCTGCCCACCGTGACCGCCTCGCTGCGCGGCATGACGGTGGTCGAGGCCTCGGTCACCACGCTGGGCGGCAACCTGCACTCCGGCGCCTTCGGCGGCGCCGCCCCGGACGCGCTGCAGTGCCTGGTCCGGATGCTGGCCTCGCTGCACGACGGGAACGGCGACGTCGCGGTCGCCGGGCTGACCGCCGACCAGACCTGGGAGGGCGTGCAGTACCCGGAGGAGCAGTTCCGCTCCGACGCCAAGGTGCTCGACGGCGTCGCCCTGACCGGCACCGGCACCATCGCCGACCGGCTGTGGGCCCGCCCGTCCGTCACCGTCCTCGGCATCGACGCCCCGCCGGTGATCGGCGCCACCTCCTCCGTCCAGGCCGCCGCGAAGGCGCTGGTCAGCCTGCGCGTCCCGCCGGGCATGAGCGCGGACGCCGCCCAGGACGCGCTGGTCGCCCACCTGGAGGCGCAGGTCCCGCTCGGCGCCCGGCTGACCATCGAGCGCCAGGGCAACGGCGCCCCGTTCCGCGCCGACACCAGCGGCCCGGCGTACGAGGCGATGGGCGAGGCCATGGCCGAGGCCTTCGGCATCCCGATGGTCGCCTCCGGCGAGGGCGGCTCGATCCCGCTCTGCAACACCCTGCGCTCGCTCTACCCGAAGGCCGAGATCGTGCTGATCGGCGTCGAGGAGCCGACCACCCAGATCCACGCGGTCAACGAGAGCGTCGACCCGCAGGAGCTGGAGCGGATGGCCCTCACCGAGGCCCTGTTCCTGCGCCGCTACGCCGAACTGCGCTCTGCCTGACGGCAGTCGGGACCGTGCGGACCACCTGGTCCGCCACCGGCCGCCCGCCCCGCCACCGGCGGGCGGCCGCCACCACCGCCGCGTAGCCGACCGCGCCCACCGCGAGTCCGGCCCCGGCGCCGAAGCAGACCTCCGGGACCAGGTTCCGCCGCAGCGGGCTGAGCCGGTGCAGCACCCCGGCCGCCGTCGCCGCGCCCAGCGCCGCGACGGCCACCCGCCTGGTCCGGGCCGCAGGCCGGACGGCGGGGCGCACCGGCTCGACCGCCCGCACCGTACGCGCCGCCCAGCCGGCCATCGCGGCCAGACCGAGCACCGAAGTCCCGTACTGCAGCGCCTCGTAGAGCGGGACCCCGGCCACCTTCCGCTCCAGTACGGGCAGCAGCCGTACGCCCAGCCGGTCGCCGTGGGTGAACGCGTCCCAGCCGACGTGGGTGGCCGCGCCGATCGCCGCCGACCCGAGGAACCACGCCGCGTCCGTCCCCCGGCTGCCGCCGCCACCGGCCCGGCGGACCGTCAGCGCCTCGGCGCCGCCGGCCCACCGCTCGGGCAGCAGCCCCACCAGCGGCGCCCGCAGCAGCCCGTGCCACCCCGCGACCAGCGCGGCGGCGACCGCCACGTCGACCGTCGGCACCGCCCACCAGCGGTGCAGCAGCCCGCCGTGCTCGTAGACCCCGGGCAGCAGCGACTCGGCGAAGAACGGCACATCGGGCGCCATCGACCCGGCCACCAGCGCCGAGGCCACCAGGGGCCCTCGTTCCCCGGCGGCACGCAGCAGGGGCAGGACGGCGGCGGGATGACTGAACGTGAAGGGCATGCCCCCATCCTGACGCCCGCACCGCCCGCCGGGCCAACCGAGGTCGGCCCGGTCCGCAGCCGTCACACCGGCGGACCACCGCGGCCCTACGCCGCGTCCGCCGTACTGGCCAGCCCGAGCGCCACCCGGCTCCCCGCCTCCAGGTACCGCAGCTCCCCGATCCGCCGCGCCTCCAGCGCCGCGGCCAGACGCCGGTAGCGGCTCGGCGGCAGCAGGTCGACCGCCTCGTCCAGGGTGACGAACCGCCAGCCGCGCAGCTCCTCCTGCTGCAGCAGCAGGTTCTGCCGGCCCGCGTCGTCGAGCAGCCCGCCGTCGTACATCAGCCGCAGGCCGCCGCGGCGCGGGCCGGTGCGCGGCTCCCAGTCGACGGCGAGCAGCCGCAGGGTGGCGGGGTCGAGCCGCAGCCCCAGCTCCTCGGCGATCTCGCGCAGGGCGGCGTCGGTGGGGGCCTCGCCGCGTTCGACCACGCCGCCGGGGAAGTCCCAGTCGGGCTTGTAGACCGGATCGACCAGCAGCACCCGGTCCTGCTCGTCGAAGAACAGCACCGCCGAGGCCACGGTGTCCCCGGTCGGGTCGGGGCTCTGGACGATCGGGCAGCGCGCGGCGCCGACCCGGACCAGTTCGGCGATCCGGTGCGCGGTCTCGCGCGGGGTGAGCCGGCTGGTGTCGAGCATCCGGGCGTCGCCGACCAGCCAGCGGCGGGCGGCCCGGTAGCGGGGCAGGTGTTCCAGGCACCAGTGACGGACCCGCTCACTGGCCTCCGGATCGCCCGGGCACTCCTCGCGTCGCGCGATGCGGTCGCGCAGGATCGTTTCTTCTGGGTCCAGGACGAAGTGGTGCACCGCGATCCCGTGGGCGGCGAGATCGCCGAAGATCTCGTCCCGGTAGTCCTCTCTGAGCAGGGTCATCGGGACCACCAGCGGGCCGCCGACCTCGCCGAGCAGCGCGGCCGCCGTCTCGGGGACGAGTCGGCGCCAGGCCGCCAGGTCCTGGAAGTCGGACACCGCCGCCAGCCGGTCGGCCGGAAGCATCCGACGCAGACCGAGGCCCACCAGCTCGGGATCGAAGAGCACGCTCCCGGGCAGCAGTTCCACCAGCTCGCGGCAGGCACTCGTCTTGCCCGCCCCGAATGTTCCATTGACCCAGACGATCACAACGTCCCCTGCCCTCGACTCGCCCCGATGCCGTACGCACCGGGCAGCGCCCCCGTCGACCGAACCAGCGCCACCCGTGGTGGTACCCGCGCCACGCCGCTCCCCATGCCTGCCCGCCGCGCCCGCCCACGCGCCCCGGCCCGCCCCTTGACAGAGGCATGTGCCCAGGCCAGCGGCCTGGGCCGGGAGGCATGCAGACCGTTCGACCGCAAAGCCGCCCCCTGACAGTACGCCGTGCGCACAGGAAGTCGGACCGGCCGACTTCCGCCGCGCGCCCCACCCGTACGCCGTGCGCGCCGCCCCTGCGCCCTCCCGTTCCCCGGTCTCCCCTGCCCGCCTCCGCGAGTGCCCCTTGCGCCGCCCGCACCCCGGCGCGTACAGAGGAACGATGAAGCTGCTTCCCGCCGGCCGGGTCGTCGTCATCGGCTCGGTCAACACCGACCGGATCCTCCGCTGTCCCGTGCTTCCCTCCCCCGGCGAGACCGTGCTGACCACCTCCGCCGACCAGGGCTTCGGCGGCAAGGGCGCCAACCAGGCGGTGGCAGCGGCCCTGATGGGCGCGGCGACCCACCTGGTCGCCAAGATCGGGCGCGACGCCGACGGCGAAGCGGCGCTCGCCGATCTGCGCGACGCGGAGGTCCAGACGGGCGCCGTGCTCACGCACCCCGATGCGCCGACCGGTCAGGCGATCGTGATGGTCGACCCGTCGGGCGAGAACAGCATCGTGGTCGTCCCGGGTGCCAACGCCGAACTGACCCCGGAGGAGGTCACCGCCGCCCTGGCCCGGCTCCACCTGCTCCCGGTCGACGTGGTCCTCACCAGCAACGAGGTCCCCGCGGAGTGCATCCGTGCCACCGCCGCCGCCCTCCCCACCGCGGGCCCGAACGGCGGCACCCGCTGGCTGCACAACACCGCCCCGGCCGGGGCACTGCCCGACCCCGGTCCCGGCGGCCGCCGACCCCTGGTGGTCGCCAACGCCGTGGAGGCCCGCCAGCTCACCGGCGCGGCGACCGTCGCCGAGGCCGCCCGCGCCCTCGCCCGCCACTCCGAGGGGGCGGTGGTCACCCTCGGCGGCGAGGGCGCCCTGGTCGTCACGGGGGAGGTACTCGCCAGGCTGCCCGCGCCCGCCGTACGGGTGGTCGACACCACCGGCGCCGGCGACGTCTTCTGCGGCGCCCTCGCCGCCGGGCTGGCCCGCGGCGCCGCCCTCGCCGAGGCGGCCGCCACGGCCGTGGCCGCCGGCGCCTTCGCCGTCACCGCGCTCGGCGCCCGCGGCGCGCTCCCCCGCCCGGCCGACCTCTGAGCTCCGGCCGAGTTCCCGCGCGTGAACGCACGCCACCGGCCGCCCCTGGAGTCCCGCGCATGAACGCACGCCAGGGCACCGCCGGCAGAGGCACCGCCGCCATAGGCACCGCGCCGAACACCGGCGCTCCTGGCGCCCGAACCGGCGACCCCGCTACGGCCGTCCCATGTACGCCGGGTAGTACCCCTTGCTGATCCCCGAGATCCGGATCTTCGTCCCGGGCCGCGCGGCCTCGACGTACTGGTTGTTGCCCAGGTAGATCGCCACGTGCTGGATCCCGCGCCGGGTACCGTCCGGCGACCAGAACAGCAGGTCGCCCCGGCGCAGCTGGCTCGCGCTGATCGGCGTGGTCGCCGCGTACTGGTCGTTGGCGATCCGCGGCAGCTCGATGCCGCCGCGCCGGAAGGACTGCTGTACCAGGCCCGAGCAGTCGTACCCGTCCGGCCCGTTGCCCGCCGTCATGAACGGCTTGCCGACCTGGGCGAGCGCGAACTGCACGGCGGCCTCGACGTTGCGGTCCCCCGCCACCGCGTCGTGGGACGAGGCCGAGGAGCCGGAGGAGGACGGGGCGCCGGAGGAGGACGAGGACCCGCCGGTCCGCGCCAGGTAGACGTCGTAGTGGGTGGTCCAGCGCCACTCGCCCTGGGCGTTCTTGAACCAGTACCGAGAGCCGTCCCACCCGGCGTGCGCCGGCGCCCGCTCCGCGGCCGCGGGGCCCACACCGGTGCCGAGGCCGATCACCCCGGTCCCGACCGCGACCACGGCCGCCATCGCGATCCCCCGGCGGACCCGCGCGGCCCGCGAGGGACGGGCGGGTCCGCCGGAGCGGTCGGCGGTGGCGGGGGCGTGCTGCCCGGTCGGTACCTCGGCGGCATCCGGCACGCTGGTGTTGACGGTGGTCATCCTGCTGACTTCCTTCGCTGCTTCGAACGCACTGGTGCGAACGGCCGCCGGACGGGCGGCTGCGGAAACTGCTGCGGACACGCGGTAGGCCCCGGGATCGCCGGTCCGTACGCTCGGCAGATCAGTCCTGCCTGTGTGTCACGTTAAGCACGCGTTCGCTCACGGCGCGCAGCGGAGTGCGCCAAAGGAAGGTTTCCCGGGCGGTGGTTACCGACGGGGCATCAGGATGAGCACCAGTCACCGCGGGGCTGGCCGACGCCCCGTCATCCGCGCCCCTCGGCCTCCGCGAGCAGCTGCTTCTTCAGCACCTTTCCCAGTGCGTTCCTGGGCAGTTCGGGTACCAGCACGACCCGGCGCGGCCGCTTGTGCACCGAGAGCCGCTCAGCCACGAAGGCCGTCAGCTGTTCCCCCGTCACGGCGCCGTCCGGGATGACGTACGCGACGATCGCCTGTCCGAGGTCCTCGTCCGGCGCGCCGACCACCGCCGCGTCGGCGACCGCCGGGTGGTCGCGCAGCGCGGCCTCCACCTCGCCCGCGCCGATCCGGTAGCCGCCGCTCTTGATCAGGTCCACCGAGGCGCGGCCGACGATCCGGTGGAAGCCGTCCGGCCCGATCACCGCGACGTCCCCGGTGCGGAACCACCCGTCCGCCGTCCAGGCCTCGGCGTCGGCGTCCGGCCGGTTGAGGTAGCCGCTGAACAGGGTCGGCCCGGAAACCTGCAGCTCACCGACGCTCTCCCCGTCGTACGGCAGCGGCTCGCCGTCCTCGCCGACCAGCCGGGTGCGCACCCCCTCCAGCGGTAGTCCGACACTGCCGGGGCGGCGTTCGCCGTCCGCCCGGGTGCTGACGGTGATCAGCGACTCGGTCATCCCGTAGCGCTCGATCGGGGCGTGCCCGGTGAGCGCCGCCAGCCTCTCGAACACCGGTACGGGCAGCGGCGCGCTGCCGGAGACCAGCAGTCGGGCCGAGGCCAGCCGGGCGGCCGCCGCGGGGTCCGCCGCCAGCCGGGACCAGACGGTGGGCACGCCGAAGTACAGGCTGCCGCCCGCCGCCGCGTACCCCTCCGGGGTGGGCCGCCCGGTGTGCACCAGCCGACTGCCGGTGCGCAGGGCGCCGAGCACGCCGAGCAGCAGCCCGTGCACGTGGAACAGCGGCAGGCCGTGCACGAGGGTGTCCCCGGCGGTCCACTGCCAGGCCGAGGCCAGGGCCTCCAGGTCGGCGGCGATCGCCTCCCGCCGGATCACCGCGCCCTTGGGCGCGCCGGTGGTGCCCGAGGTGTACAGCACGAAGCCGGTCGCGTCGGCGGCCGGCTCGGCGTAACCGGTGGCGGAGCGCTCGGCGGGGTCGACCGGCAGGGCCGCCACCGAAGCGCCCTCCGGCGCGGCCTCCCCGGCGGCGTGCGCGAGCAGCGCCGCGCCGGAGTCGCGCAGGATGTGCTCGCGCTCCTTCGGCCCCGAGTCGGGCGGCAGCGGCACCACCGGCACGCCCGCCAACAGGCCGCCGACCACGGCGATGACCGTCTCCACGGTCGGCCGGGCGAGCACGGCGAGCGCGGGGGCCCCGGCCACCCGGTCGGCCACGGCGGTCGCCGCGCCCAGCAGGTCCTCCCGGGAGAGCGCCCGACCGTCGATCCGCAGCGCGTCCGCCGCGTCGCCGTAGTCGCCCTGAAGTGCCGTCAGCAGTGCCATGCTTCCGTCCTCGTCCTCGTCTCACCCTGGTCGCGCCGAACCCGCCGAACACGGTCATGCCGTGCGCCGTCGTGTCCCGCGCCGTCGGGCCGACTCTACGGGCCACCGCTCCGGCGCCTGCGGACCGGGGCGAACGACGGAGGGCGTGGCACCGAGCACCCGGTGCCACGCCCTCCGCGGTCTGTCCGCGGGATCAGGCCTTGCGGGCCTTCACCTCGGCGGTGAGCTGCGGCAGGACCTCGAAGAGGTCGCCGACCACGCCGTAGTCGACCAGCTCGAAGATCGGGGCCTCGGGGTCCTTGTTGACGGCCACGATGGTCTTCGAGGTCTGCATGCCGGCCCGGTGCTGGATGGCGCCCGAGATGCCCGCCGCGATGTAGAGCTGCGGGGAGACCTGCTTGCCGGTCTGGCCGACCTGGTTGCTGTGCGGGTACCAGCCGGCGTCGACGGCGGCACGCGAGGCGCCGACGGCCGCGCCGAGCGCGTCCGCGAGCTCCTCGACCACGCCGAAGCCCTCGGCGGCACCGACACCGCGGCCGCCGGAGACCACGATGGCGGCCTCGGTCAGCTCGGGGCGGCCGGTGGACACGCGCGGGGTGCGCGAGGTGACCTTGGCGGCGTTGCCGGTGAACTCCACCGACACGTTCTCGACCGCGCCGGCGGCCGGGGCGGCCTCCGGGGCGACGGCGTTCGGCTTGACGGTGATGACCGGGGCACCCTTGGTGACCTTGGACTTCACCTGGAAGGAGGCGGCGAACACCGACTGGGTGGCGACCGGACCGCCGTCGCCGGCCTCCAGGTCGACGGCGTCGGTGATGATGCCGGAGCCGATCCGCAGCGCGACGCGGGCGGCGACCTCCTTGCCCTCGCCGGAGGAGGTGACCAGGACGGCGGCCGGGGCGACCGTCTTGGCGATCTGGGCCAGGGCGTCCACCTTGGGGACGACCAGCTGGTCGGTGAACTCGGCGCCGTCGGCGACGTACACCTTGGCGGCGCCGTACTCGCCGGCCTTGGCGGCGATGTCGGCCGCGGCGGCACCGGCGCCGAGGACGACGGCGGACGGCTCGCCGATGCGGCGGGCCAGGGTCAGCAGTTCGAGGGCCGGCTTGCGGACCACACCGTCGGCGTGGTCCACCAGAACCAGGATCTCAGCCATGATTCGTTGCTCCTGATCGATCGTTGGATGCGCTGACGGGTGGGACTAGATGAACTTCTGGTCGGCGAGGAAGGCGGCGAGCTGCTTGCCGCCCTCACCCTCGTCCTTGACGACCGTGCCCGCGGTGCGCGCCGGACGCGCC